>DAINPC010000176.1:1439-5058 GCA_036743695.1 Solirubrobacteraceae bacterium
GCTTGAGGCGGACGGTGACCGAGGCCGAGCCGCCGGTGACGAACTGGCTCGCGCGTGGGACCCTGCGTCGCGCCGCTCGAGCCCTGCTGGATGGCGATGTTGTGCGGGACGCCGGACATGTTCTTCATCGTGATCGTGACCCGGCCGGGGGTGGCGGTCGCCTTGTTGGTCGTGTAGGCGAGTTGGCCTTCGGGATTGGCGTCGATCTCCAGCTTGCCAGCCTTCTCCACGGCCGGCTTGCCGGCACTCGGTTCTGCCTTGGACGAGAATGACCCGCATCCACCGATGGCGAGGGTGCCCAGGGCGACACAGAGCGCTGCTCCCGCATCGCCCCTGGCGGTGGCCGGAAGCAACCCTGCCGGTCCTCCCCAGATCGTGGCGGAGGTCATGGCGCGGCCTGGCGTATTCGTTCGCCGAGCGCATGCAGCTCGGTCTCGGGGATCGTCGCCTCGATTAGCGGGAAGACCTCGTGCTCCTCGAGCGCAACGTGGTCTGCGAGTCGCGCTCCGAGGTCGTGCAGCAGCTCGAGCGGCGGCGTGCCTGCAAGCAGGGCCGCGTCGCGGCGGATCGTGATGTGGTCCAGGAGCATGCGGATGATCGCCGGGTGATCGGGCTCGCCGTGAGCCGCGTAGGCTGGGAGCAGGAGCTCCTCCTCGAGGCGGAAGTGCAGCTTCTCCTCGGTGTCCCAGTGGCTGAGGAATGCTCGCGTTGTCTCGGTGGCGGTCTCGGCGGTGGCGTGGCGCAGGCTCCTGGCGAGCACGAGTGCGTGATGGTGATCGCGCGAGAGGGGGACGAGGGCGAGGTGGCGCTTCATGACGCTGGGGGTCCCACCGCGCGTAGCGCGAGCGCGAGCACGCGGATCGCCAGCAGGCCGGCCACAGCGATGGTGAGAGCAGCGGCCGGGTCGCTGAGCGGCGCGAGGCCTGGGATGGTTGAGAGTGCGAGCGCCGCTACACCGATGCCGGCGGTCGCGGTCAGCGCGCGGTCCCGGGCGGGGCGCGGCTGGGGCATCGGGAACGTGAAGCTCTTGATGCGCGCGAGGACCGCGAGCAGGTGTAGCAGCGAGCCCGAAACCGTGAGCCCGATCCAGCCGGCCAGCAGCAGAACTGCCAGTGCGGCCCGTGGCGCGCCCACGAACGGTCCCATCGTGCCGTCGGCGACCGTTGCCAGCAGCGCGAGCAGCAGCCCTGAGGGCAGGAACACCTGGGCGAGTGCAACCAGACGCGCGGGCAGGGCGAGCGGGCGGGCGGCTGCGCCCAGCGAGGCGAGAAGGTTCACCGAGAGGAGCATTGCGGAGGCCAGCAGGCTGAGCCAGCCGAGCACGAGGATGGCGACGATGCCGAAGGCGGCGCCGGCCGCCAGGAGGAGAACGCCGGCGAGCCAGAACATGTACGTCGGGCGCTGTAGACGCGGGTGGCGCAGTTGGGTTTGGGTCAGGGAGGGAAAGAACGTGTGTAGCGTGCCAACGATTGCGGTGCCGAGCCAGCCGCCGAGGTTGAGCGCGAGATGAGCGCCGAGCAGGCTCCCGTACGGCCACGGCGTGCCGCGGGCCATCAGCACGCCGACCAGCACCCCGACCGTCAGGCATGCCGCCGATGTCTGATACCAGCGCAGCGCCCAGGGTGCGTGCTGCAGTGAGCGTCTGCGCATGCCGAGCAGCGCGGCGGCGAACAGCGCTATGCCTATCGCGATCAGCGCACCGCCTACGTCGGTCAGGGCGGTGATCGCGCTCGGAACGCCGATGGCGACGAGAATGACGCCCATGTTCCACGCGCCGAACTGCGCCCAGATCAGGCGTCGTGGTGGTGGGTCGGTGGCAAGGAAGGCGCAGGTGAAGAACTGACCGGCGCCGAGCACGAGCTGGGAGATCCCGCCGAGCAGGAGGAGGTGCAGCGCCAGCCAGTGCACCCATTCGCGGCCGCTGAGCACATACGCGATCGCGGCGGCGGCGGCAGCCAGCATGAAACACAGGCCAGCAGAGAAGAACGTGCGCAGCAGCACGCTCGGGCGCGGCGCGCCGGGCCCGATGGCGCGCTGTCGGCAGCGCCGCCCGCTCAGCCGGGGCGCATGAGGTTCCGCCGGACGGGTGCTCACTTCGCCGTGGGTGCGGGCATCTGGGTTCGCGCTGGGGGGCCGGCGCCGTCGCACCTGACCCGCGTGGGCCTTGGCGCCCGGTCCGGCTCGGACTGTTGGTGGTGATGCGCTGCGGGCTCGGGGCCGAGCTCGCGCCTGAGCTTGCGCCTTGCGTCGTGGAGCGTCTTGTAGAGGGCGCCTGGCGTGGAGTCCAGCCGGGCTGCCAGCTTCTTCGTCGTGATTTCCTCGACGGTCAGGGCGAGCAGCACGTCACGCTGGTGAACGGTGAGCTCGTGCGCTATGAGGTAGCCGAGCGTGCGCGCGAGCTCGCTGGCCTCGCTGCGTTCCTGCGGGTCTTCGTAGGCGCCGCGATCGAGCGGCGGCCAGTGGTCGATGTCGGTTGGTGTCTCGCGGGCGTGTCCCAGCCGCCGGCGGATCTTGCCTGGCACCTCGAGCGCGGCGAACCGTCGGGCCCACGTGGTGAACAGCGCGTCGCCACGGAACTGGTCCAGCTTCGCGAGGATCGCGATGAGCGCGTCGTCGGCGGCCTGCAACGCGAGGTCCTCGAGATCGCGCCCGGAGGGGTGCGCCAGCCCGGCCGTGCGGCGCCGGACCTCGTAACGGGCCTCTCGCAGCAGCAGAGCGTGTAGCCGCGCGATCGCGGCCTCGTGCACTGCACCTTCAGCGTGTAGCTGGGCCAGCCACCTGCGCGACTCGGGATCGAACGTACGCGTGAGGGCTGTCGGTGCTGGGCTCATGGAAGGCCGCGGATGTGGCGGGCGATCCGCGCCAGGCGGTGATTCGGCGCGCGGCTCTGGGGGCGCGAGGGCATTGCAGTCTAGGGGGTGCTCGTGAGGCGCGGCGGAACGGTCACGGCGGGATCGAGCCGGTGCGCGGCCGCGGCGGCACGCAGGTGCCATTCGCGGACGGTTGATGGTGCCGGGTGACCCCAGGTTCGGCCCTCCAGCGCCCAGCGTCCCTCGGTTGGCCCGCGCTGCAGGAATAGGCCTGAGTCGAAGTCCAGTCGTACGACACCCGGGCTGGTGGGGCTGGGATGCAGCTTGGGGTGCAGATGCGTCGTCAGATCCAACGTGCGCGAGAGAAGGGCGGCGTCCTGATCGCTCATTGCGCTGGCGAAGGGGACCGCAAACAGCGTCGTCGCTCCACCCGGTCGCGGGGTGAGGCCCGGCGTCGGCGGACGCTCCGTACGGGGACGAGCAGAAGGCGATAGTGCCGCCTGCCCGTTTGGACGAGGCCGGTGCGTCGGTGTCGCTAGGGGTGAGGTCGTTGTGCTCATGTGCGCCCTCCTTTTACACAGCTGCGCTGTGTAAAAGTTAGCACACCTGGTCGCCATGCGAAGATTTCCGACGCCGCGCTCCGATCTGCGGGCTCCGCAGCCCGTCTCCACGACGCGTCGGCGTGACTAGGGCATGTCGCGCTGGGCTCACCGCGCCCAGCGTGTGCCAGCCGGCTCCTCACGTTCGTCTGAGTCGTGAGCGGACCCACCGGAGTGCGCTCCAACGTAGACCTGCGCGAGCGCTACGCC
>DAINPC010000177.1:0-5045 GCA_036743695.1 Solirubrobacteraceae bacterium
CCGACGATCCACGCCGCTTCACCGACTCGGGCATCGAGATCTCCGAGCTCTACACCGAGGCCGACTTGCCCGAGAGCCTCGATCTGGGCGACCCGGGCGCGTTCCCCTACACCCGCGGCGTGCACCGCGAGATGTACCGCAAGCAGACGTGGACGATGCGCCAGTATGCGGGCTATGCCTCCGCCAAGGAGTCCAACGAGCGCTACCGCTACCTCCTGTCAAAGGGCTCGACCGGACTGTCCATGGCCTTCGACCTGCCCACGCAGCTGGGCCTGGACTCCGACAACCCCCGCTGCCTCGGGGAGGTCGGGCGCACGGGCGTGGCGATCGACACGATCGACGACATGCGCACGGCCTTCGACGGCATCCCCCTGGACCAGGTCTCCACCTCGATGACCATCAACGCCCCGGCGGCCTGCCTGCTCTTGCTCTACGAGCTGGTCGGCGAGGAGCAGGGGGTCTCCAGCGAGCAGCTACGCGGCACCACCCAGAACGACGTGCTCAAGGAGTACATCGCCCGCGGCAACTACATCTATCCGCCCGAGCCGACCATGCGGCTGACGACCGACCTGTTCGCCTACTGCCACGAGCGCGTGCCGAAATGGAACACGATCTCGATCTCCGGCTACCACTTCCGCGAGAAGGGCTGCTCGGCCGTCCAGGAGGTCGCCTTCACGCTGTCCTCTGGAATCGCCTACGTCCAGGCGGCGATCGACAAGGGCCTGTCGGTGGACGACTTCGCCCCGCGCCTGGCCTTCTTCTTCAACGGGCACAACAACGTCTTCCAGGAGGTCGCCAAGTTCCGCGCTGCCCGGCGCATGTGGGCGCACATCATGCGTGAGCGCTTCGGCGCCACCAGCCCCAAGTCCACAATGCTCCGCTTCCACACCCAGACGGGCGGGGTCACGCTGACGGCGCAGCAGCCGGAGAACAACATCGTCCGCGTCGCCCTGCAGGGCTTCGCCGCAGTCTGCGGCGGCACCCAGTCGCTGCACACCAACGGCTTCGACGAGGCGCTGGCGCTCCCGACCGAGCACGCGGCCAAGATCGCGCTGCGCACCCAGCAGATCCTCGCCCACGAGTCCGGTGCCGCGGACACGGTGGATCCATTCGCGGGCTCCTACTTCGTGGAGTCGCTCACCGACGAGATCGAAGATCGCGCCAACAAGCTGATCGCCAAGGTGGACGCGCTCGGCGGCTCGGTCAACGCGATCGAGTTCATCACCGGCGAGATCGACGAGTCCGCCTGGGGATACCAGGAGCGCTACCGCATCGGCCAGGACATAGTCGTGGGGGTCAACTCCTACCAGGAGGAGGACATCGAGGTCCCCGACCTGCTGCGCGTGGACCCGGAGTCCGAGCGCGAACAGCTGGAGCGCCTGGCGCAGTTCAAGACCGAGCGAGACCAGGAGCTGGTGCAGAGCCGCTTGGAGGAGCTGCGCGCGCTGGCCGCCGGCAGCGAGAACCTGCTGCCGGCGATCCGCGAGGCGTTGAAGGACCGCTGCTCGCTGGGCGAGGTGTGCGCCGCCATGCAGGATGTCGTCGGCAAGTACGCGCCGAAGTTCTGAGCGCGGGCCGGCGCGACCCCGTGTGACGCCAGCGGCTAGGGTGAGCGCGTGATCGTCGCCCCCGCCGCCTCCTTCTACGACGTCATCCTCGGCGTCCACGTGATGGCCGTTGTGGTCGCCTTCGGCGTGACCTTCGCCTACCCGATCATGTTCGCGGTGGGCGCCCGCCACGGTGCGCGCAGCCTGCCGCTGCTGCACCGCATCGAGTACACGATCGAGCGCTTCCTGGTCAACCCGGGTCTGGTCGTGGTCCTCGCCGCCGGGATCTTCCTGGCGAGCGACGGCCACCACTGGAGCGAGCTCTTCGTCCAGTGGGGCTTGGCCGCCGTGATCGTGATCGGCGGGCTGGTCGGCTCGGTGATGATCCCGACCTCCAAACGCGCCGAGCGGATCGCCGAGCGCGACCTGAGCGCCTCTGAGCACGGGGATCCGCAGATGAGCGAGGAGTACCAGGGGCTCGTCCGGCGCCTGTCGATCGTCGGCTCACTGTTGAGCGTGATCGTGCTGATCACGATCCTGTTCATGGCCATCAAGCCGTAGAGCGGACGGGCAGCGCCGCGATAACCTGACGCCATGAGCCAGGGCTATCGCGTGGCAGTGGTCGGCGCCACCGGACAGGTGGGCACGCTGATGCTGGCGCTCCTGCGCGAGCGCGCCTTCCCGGCGCGCGAGATCGTCGCGTTCGCCTCCGAGCGCTCGGTTGGGCGCGAGCTGGAGGGCGGCCTTGTCGTACAGGGCCTCAGCGAGGAGTCGATCCAGGGCTTCGACATCGCCCTGTTCTCCGCCGGCGGGTCAACCTCCGGCGAGTGGGCGCCCAGGTTCGCCGACGCAGGCGCCGTGGTGATCGACAACTCCTCGCGCTGGCGCATGCAGCAGGACGTGCCGCTGGTCGTCAGCGAGGTCAACCCGGAGGCGCTGGACTCCCACCGCGGGATCATCGCCAACCCGAACTGCTCAACCATGCAGCTGGTGGTGGCGCTCAAGCCCATCCACGATGAGGCCGGCATCGAGCGGCTGGTGATCAGCACCTACCAGGCCGTGTCCGGCACGGGCAAGGCCGCAGTCGATGAGCTGCTCGACCAGTCCCACGCCCTTCTGCACGAGCGCGACATCGAGCCGCCCGACGCCTATGCCCACCAGATCGCCTTCAACGCGCTCCCCCACGCGGGCTCGTTCGCGGAGGGCGAGGACCACACGGACGAGGAGCGCAAGCTGATCAACGAGACGCGCAAGATCCTTGGCGACCCCTCGATCCGCATCTCGGCGACGTGCGTGCGCGTGCCCGTGGTCAACGGGCACTCCGAGGCCGTCAACGTGCAGACGCGCCGCGACCTGTCCCCGCAGCGCGCCCGCGAGCTGCTCGACGGCGCCCCGGGCGTGAGGGTCCTCGACGACCCGAGCGCCGCGCTGTACCCGCTCGCCATCGACGCCACGGGCAAGGACGAGGTGTTCGTCGGGCGCATCCGCCGCGATCCCGGCCACGAGCGCGCGCTGGACCTGTGGGTCGTGGCGGACAACCTGCGCAAGGGCGCCGCCACGAACGCCGTCCAGCTGGCCGAGCTGCTGCACGAGCGCGGGCTCGTTCGCACCCAGCGCGCCCCAACTGCCGCCTAGCCACCTGCTCGCGTGAAGCCCGCCAACCGGCGGAAGGAGTAGGGCGGGATCGCTCGAAAGGAGAAGCGATGATCTCCTCGGAGGTGCAGCGCACGCTGGTCAAGTCCCCGCCCGAGCTGTGGGCCGAGCTGAGCGATTCCACCGCTCTCGCGCGCCATCTGGGCGATCTGGGCGACATCGGCGAGATCCGGGTCACCCTGGCCGAGCCCGAAAAGCGCGTGGACTGGGAGGCCGACGGCGCCAGCGGGTCCGTGCTGATCAAGCCCTCCGGCTGGGGAACCAAGGTGACCCTGAGCGTGACCCGCGAGATCCTGGTAGTGGAGGAGCCCGCCGCCGAAGCCGAGCCCATCGCCACGGTGGAGGAGGAGCTCACTGCCGAAGCCGAGCCCATCGCCGCGGCAGAGGAGGAGCCCGCCGCCGAAGCCGAGCTGATCGCCGGGGCAGAGGAGGAGCCCGCTGCTGCGGCCGAGCCCATCGCCCCGGCAGAGGAGGGACTCGCCGCCGAAGCCGAGCGGGTAGTCATCGAAGAGGATGAGGCCGCCGCCGCGCAGCCCGCCGCAGTGGGCGAGGAGCCCACAGCCGACTTCGAGGTCATCGCCACGGCAGACGAGGAGCCTCAGGCCGAAGCGGAGCCAGTGGCCGTGGAGGCCGTCGATGCACCGGAGCCGCAGACTGAGACCCAGGAGCATTCGCGCCGCGGGTTCTTCGCCCGTCTGTTCGGCCGCCGCAACCAGCCGCCCGCCACGCCCGAGCCGCCGACAGCGCGGACCGATGAGGCCGTGGCAACGGCCGAGGCCGAGCAGATGCCTCCGATGCCCGAGGCACAGGGCGCGGGCTCGGCGATCGAATCCCTCCAGGCTCGCTTCCAGCCGGAGGCAGCCCCACCTCCCCCCCCCGAGCAGGCGGCGCAGGTTTCGCAGCCGCCCGCGCAAGAGGACGCGGCGCCAGCACGCTCCACGCAGCCCGAGCAGGCCGCGAGCCCCGAGTCCACGGACGCGGACGCGCCGGTGCAGACTCAGGCGGAGCCGCACATGGACGTGCAGACTCCCGCGGAGCCGAACCCCGACGTGCAGGCGCCCGCGGAGCCGAACCCCGACGTTCAGACTCCCGCGGAGCCGAACCCGGACGTGCAGGCGCCCGCGGAGCCGGCGGTGGACATCTCGGCGGAGCTGAAGGCAGCCGAGGAGGTGGCGGCCGAGGAGGTGGCGGCCGAGGAGGTGGCGGCCGAGGAGGTGACGGCGGTCCTCACGGCGGTGCTGGATCGCCTCGGCGCCGCGCACCATCGGCCCTTCTCGCGGGCCTGAGCGGACTGGTGGCGCCGGCGCGGATAGGATCCGCGTTCAATGGCCAGCAGCCCCCACGACAGGCAGACGGACGCGGCGCTCCTAGCGGCCTCCCGCAGCGGGCACCGCAAACCCCCGCGCCAGAAGGCCCCTGAGACCTACGAGGAGAAGCTCGCCCAGCTGCACGAGCTGCGCGAGGCTGCACTGCACTCGGCCCCGGAGGCGGAGGAGAAGCAGCACGCGCGGGGCAAGCACACGGCGCGTGAGCGTGTGGAAAAACTGCTCGATCCGGGCTCCTTCCAGGAGCTCGACACGTTCGTGCGCCACCGCACCTACGACTTCGACATGCAGAAAAACCGGCCTTGGGGCGACGCGGTGGTGACCGGGCACGGCACGATCGAAGGCCGCACGGTGTGCGTGTTCAGCCAGGACTTCACCGTCTTCGGCGGCTCGCTGGGCGAGGTAATGGGCGAGAAGATGTGCAAGATCATGGACCTGGCGGCCAAGATCGGCTGTCCGGTGATCGGCATCAACGACTCGGGCGGCGCGCGCATCCAGGAGGGGGTCGTCTCCCTCGGCG
>DAINPC010000178.1:0-5044 GCA_036743695.1 Solirubrobacteraceae bacterium
GGGTTGGCGGCGATGTCCGCGGCCGCGACGAACAGCCCGCGCTGGCACTCGACGATCGCGGCGTGCAGCTCTGGGTCGGCTCCGGTGGCGCGTGCCAGCCCCAGCGCGGCGACCGCCTCATCGATCGTGCCGCAGACCTCGATCAGCGGGTCGGCCTTGGAGGTTCGACCGCCGAACAGCAGCCCGGTCGTCCCGTCATCGCCTGTCCTGGTGTAGATCGGGGTGTCGGTCACGGTCCTCACCCCGAGGCCGGCGGCGGGCCGCTCCATGGCTGTGGCTCGACGAAGAACGGCTCGGTGTGCACGAGCTCGCGCGCGGCGCCGAGCGTTTCGGCGGCAGCGGCACAGGCGAGCACGAACCCCGGCGAACCGGCTATGAACACCTCATGGCCGGCGAGCCTCGGGCAGATGTCTGCCAGCAGGTCCGGCACGCGCCGGCGAGGGGCGCCCGCGGTGCTGGTCAGCGTGGCGATGAAGCGAAACTGCGGGTGCTCTGCCTGCCAGCCCAGCAGCCGGTCGCGGTCCAGCACGTCTGCCTCGGTCCGGGCCGAGAGGACGAGGGTCAGCGACCTTGGTGGCGTCGTCTTGAGCGACGCCTCGATCAGCGCGCGGATCGGCGCCAACCCGGACCCGGCGGCTAGGTACAGGCAGGGGGATGTGCGGGATGGGTCGGCGACGAAGGTGCCGTAGGGGCCGGTGAGGATCACCTCATCTCCCGTGCGTAGCCTGTCGTGAACCCAGCTGCTGGTGGTGCCCTCGGCGACGCGCGTCACCAGCAGCGAGATCTCGCCGTCGGGGCGCGGAGCGTTGGCGATCGAGTAGGACCGGGGCGGCACGCGGCGGTCTGAGTCTTCCAACAGCACGTACTCGCCGGGCAGGAACCCCATCGGTTCCCCGAGCGGATGCAGCCACATCTCGACGATGCTCGGGGTGACCCGCTCGATCGCGCTCACCCGATAGGGCGCCTCGTCGCGGCTCGGGATCGGCTCTGCTGGCGCTGTAGCGGACGGCTCAGGCATCGTGCAGCAGCTCGCAGACGACGACGGCGTTGTTGTGCTCCTGGTCGCGGGCGGCGTAGAGGATCGTCAGCGGGCCGGATGTGGCCTGGCGGCGCAGGTCGCCAAGGCGCTCCGATTGCGCGGCGAGCTCGTCGCGGTAGCGGGAGCGAAACTCGGCGAAGCGCGCCGGGTCGTGGTCGAACCACTTGCGCAGCTCGTCGCTTGGCGCCAGCTCCTTGGCCCACTCGTCCAGCTTGGCGCGCTCGCGTGATACGCCGCGGGGCCAGATGTGGTCGATCAGCACGCGATAGCCGTCGGTGTCCTCGGGTGGGTCGTAGATGCGCTTGGCGCGCACGTCGAGGGCCATCTCGTCAGTGCTCCGGGTAGGTGGTCACGCGGCCCCACAGGCTCTTGGTGCCCCAGATGCCGCGGCGCAGGCACTCGAGCTGGACGATCTGGGAGTGGTCGACGAACAGGTTGACCTCGGGGCCGTAGTGCTTGACATACCAGCCGAACACCTCCGGGTCGGCGGCCTCGAACATCACGTTCTCGAGGCCGAGCTCCCGCGCGATCGCGGCGACCACGTCGGTGCGCCAGCTTGTGACCTCCTCGGTGATGCCCTCGGACTCGATCATGATCATGTACGCGCCGGCGTCCAGGCAGCGGCGGGCGAGGTCGATCGCGTAGCCGACGTCGCGCGTGCCCTCCTGCGCGAGCTCCGCTGGGGTGGTTGCGCCGCCCGCACCGAACTGGATCCCGACCTCGGGCTTGGCCTTCAGGCCGGCGCGTTGGACGCGCTCGACGAGGCGCAGCATGTCGTCGGTGGGAATGCTGATGAAACCGGCCGAGACCTCGAGGATGTCGAAACCCACGCGGGCGACCTCGCTGATGTAGCGATCGACGGCGGCGGTGCCCTGGGTGAGCACGTGCTCGATGAAACCGCCGGTGGAGACCAGCACCTCGTGCTCGTGGGCGATCTCGACGATCTCGCGCAGGGCAGGCTCGGGCATCAGCGCGAACGAGCCGCCGGCGAACTTCAGCGCGTCGACGTGCTCGCCCATGGTGTCGAGCACGTCCTTGAGGTACCGCGGTCCCATGACCGAGTAGTACGGGCCGCGGATCTCGGTCACGCCACGCGTGCGCGGCTTTCGTGGGCGGTGGTTTGCCCGCAGGAAAGAGAATGCAAGCTCGTTTGGCGCTGTCAGGGTGTCGCTGTTCATTGCGTCTCCTTCTTCTCAGTTGTCGCTACGATTGGGCTGCGCTCGGCGCAGGTAGCTGATCAGCGCGGGATCGCCTGACTCCCAGCGTTCGACCGGCTCGCCGGTGCACGTGCAGAGCTCGACAACGGCCTGCTCATCTGAGAGCGAGACGACCCGCCACTCAGCGCCGAACAGCGCCCAACGCTCGAGCGCGTCAACGGAGCTGGCTTTGGGCTCGCTCATCGTCTCACTGCTCGCTGTCTGCGGGGATGCGCACGCCGCCCTGGGTGGAGCGCGCGGCTTGTGGCCGCTCGCATGGGCGCGCCGTCGAAGGCGACAACCAGCGGGCCGACGGTGCCCCGTCCGTGCTGTGGCTTGTGCGCCGCAAGCTCGGCGACGGTTGGTCCGGTGCGACGGTCGCTGCGATCGGTGAGCTCTTTTGGTGCTGTCAAGATGTCGCTGGTCATGGTGTCTCCTCTCGGGTTGGAGTGACCGGCGTCCCCAGCAGGCGTGTCAGCTCGTCGGCCTGGAGGCTGTCGAGGTCGCCGACCGCGTCGCGAATCCGTGCGCGCGGCCCGGACTCCAGATGGGGTGCGGCGAGGCGGTCGAACTTGCCAGCCACGGCGTCCCAGCTCATCGGCCGGGTGTGGAAGCCTTCGTAGTCGTGCTGCTCGCGCTCGAGCACGGAGCCGTCGCGCAGACGCAGCCGCACGCGGGCGCTGTGCTCTCCGGGGAAGCGGCGTGAGAGCTTTGGGTCGGGGTGGACCTTGACGCGCCGCAGCAGTTGCTGCACGTCCTCCGCGAGGATCCGCTCGGGCAGGTACTGCTCGGGCAGCACCTGCCCGTCGAGCAGCGCGACCGCCAGCAGGTAGGGCAGCGAGTGGTCCGCCTGCTCCTTGGAGGCGACGCGGTGCTTGTCGCCCTCCTCGCCGCCGCCGATGATGTCGTAGGCGACCTGGAAGGTGTCAAGCTCGATCTGCTGGACCTTGGCAGCGTCGAGGTTGTGTTCGGCGCGCAGCTCGAGCAGCGCCTCGATCGCCGACTGGGAGTGGATCTCGGCGTTGTACTTCTTGAGGATCGTGCGCCGCACCGACTCGAGGTCCTCGTGCTGCCAGTCGATCTCGAACGGACCGGAGATCGCCTGCATGAACCCCTTGTTGCCCTCGAAGACCTCGCGCGGACCGCTCACGCCTCGCATCGCCAGGAACGCGGCGTGGGTAGCGGCGAACGCGGTCGCCGGGTAGGCGAGGCCCTTCCAGTGCGACAGCTCGCCGGTGCGCGTCACCCGCAGGGCGTTCAGCGAGGTGCCGGCGATCGCGATCGCGTTCGCGGCGCGCTGCTCATCCAGGCCGAGCGCCCGCGACACGCCCGCAGCGACCGCGTAGGCACCCTGCGTGGTGTGATCAAAGCCCTTCACGCGCACCGGCGCGACCTCACAGAGACGGCACTGAACCTGATAGGCGACCGCCAGCGCGCTGAGCAGCGTGCGACCGTCGGCGTGCGCGTACTCGCATGCGGCCAGCACCGGCGCGAGATTGTCGCTGGGATGGCAGGTCTCCCCGGGCGCGAGGAAAGAGTCGTTGAAGTCCAGGTAGCGCACGAGCGCCCCGTTGTAGAACGCAGCGCGGTCCGGTGCGCTGCGGCCTGCGCCGATCAGCGTCGCCAAAGGCGCACCGCCGAACTCCTGCACCTGCTCGCGGACCATTGCCACCGGCTCGCCGTCCAGGGCACCGACCGCGACGCCGAGCGAATCCAACACCCGCAGCTTCAGCTGCTCGCGCGCGGGCTCGGAGACGTCCTGCCAGCGCGCGCCGCAGACGAACTGCGCCAGCCGCTGCACCTGCGTGCGCGAGCACGGTCGGGCGGCGGGCGGACGGCGTGCGGGTGCAACGATCGGTCGCGCCATCACGCCCCACTCCCGGCGAGCGCGTCGTCGTCCGCAGGCTGGGCGGCCGGGTCGTGTCCTGACACCGGCAGGTCCTGCGCGCCAAGAGGGATCAGTCGAGCCAGGTCGGCCACTCGCGGTGCGTGCGCAACACGCCGAACCCTCTGATCACGGCGCGTCATTACCAGGCGCACGGCGGCAAGGCGACGCCGTCGCACTGTCGAATCGACGCTCGCGAGCTGGCCGCTGCCAGTCCGGGCCAAGGAGCGCGCGCTCAGCGCGTGGTGTGTAGCAGGGATGCTCATATCTCCTCAGCGTCGAGCGCGCCGTGCGTTCTTACCAGGATGCGTCGCGTGGGCACCTCGGATATTCACGCCGGCGCACCCGCCGAGCAACGGCCTGGCCCGCCGGTAAGACACCCACCGGCGCTCGACGCTGGACGGCCGTGAGCGAAATATGGCTCAACCCGCGGCGCGTCAGTCCGATCGGACCCTCGTCTGCTGACAGGCTGCCCTTGGCCGAAGCCAGGATGTCTCCGGACACGTCCGTGGCTCGCGCCGTACATGCAGTCACCCGACTTCGACGCTCGCGCCGCCCGGAGCGCTACTACGTCGGACGCCGCTCCGAGGCGACCGAGCTTTACATCGTCAGCCGCACCGGCTTTGAGCCACTGTCGCATCCCAGCTACCAGAGCAGCGCAGCATTCGATTGGGGATTCGCGAGCGCCGGCGCGCTGGAGCTCTCCTTCGCGCTGCTGGCCGACACAACCGAGAGCCGGCCGACAGACCTTGTGTGCCGGGCATTCTGCGCCGAGGTGGTGGCGCGCCTGGACCACCCCGGGTTCGTGCTGACCGCCGGTGATATCGCGGTCTGGTTGATGGGCGCCTTCTCCTGCACCGACAGCCCGGGGCGTAGCGCTCGCGCAGGTCTACGTTGGAGCGCACTCCGGTGGGTCCGCTCACG
>DAINPC010000179.1:0-5009 GCA_036743695.1 Solirubrobacteraceae bacterium
ACGCGGCCTCCTACCTGCGCGGTCACGGCCCGCCGGGGCGCCTGTAGGCGCTGACGTGCGCCGGTGCTCACCCCCAGCGGCGCGAGCCGCAGCGGATCGCCGATGATGGCAGGCGTGCCCAAGCCCGCCACCGCGATCGCGCCCGCCCGCAGCTGCGCCTACACGGTGCTGCTGCGGGTCTTCCAGCACGGCGCCTACGCCGACCAGGCCCTGCAGGCGGAGTCCCGCGCGCTCGATCCACGCGACCGCGCCCTGGCCATGCGCCTCGTCTACGGCACCGTGCAGCGAATGGGCACGCTCGACCATCTGATCGCAGGCCTCGCCCAGCGCCCGCCCGAGCGCCTGGACCCACCCGTGCTGGCCGCGCTGAGGCTCGGGCTCTACGAGCTCCTCTACCTCGGCGGCTCTCCCGACTACGCCGTCGTCGGCGACGCCGTCGAGCTTGCCAAGACGCGCGCCCGCGGCGGTCACGGTCTCGTCAACGCGGTGCTGCGCCGAGCCGCGCGCGAGGGGCCCGGCGTCCTGCTCGGAGCGCTCACGGACGCCACGCCCGAGCAGGCCGCGGTCAAGCACTCCCATCCCGAGTGGATCGCGCGCATGTGGTGGCGGGAGCTCGGTGCGCACGACGCCCGCGCGCTGATGGCCTTCGACAACGAGCCCGGAGAGGTGGCGCTGCGGGCGAACACACTTCTCAGCGACGCCGCCGCGCTCGCGGCGGAGCTTCCCGTGCGCACGCACCCCGACCCGGAGATTCCCGAGGCACTCGTGCTGGAGGAGCCCTTCGACGTCCACGGCTCGCCGCTGTGGAAGGCGGGCGCGTTCCTGGCGCAGTCGCGCGCGGCGATGCTCGTCGCGCGCACGCTCGCCCCACGGCCGGGAGAGCGCGTGCTCGACCTGTGCGCCGCTCCAGGCGGCAAGAGCACACATCTGGCCGCGCTGATGGAGAACCGCGGGGAGGTGGTGGCCGTCGAGCGCAACCAGCGCAGAGCGGGCGCGCTGGTGCGCACCGCCCAGCGCCTGCGCGCGAGCGCGGTTCGCGTCGAGATCGCCGACGCCACGCTGAGCAGGACTGACGGCGCGAGCTTTGACCGCGTGCTCGTCGATCCGCCCTGCTCCGGCCTCGGCGTGCTGCAGGCGCGCCCCGATCTGCGCTGGCGGGCCACGCCCGAGGCGACCGCCGAGATGGTGCAAGCGCAGGCCGCGATCCTCGCCGTGGGCGCCCGCGCCCTCCGTCCGGGCGGCGTGCTTGTCTACTCTACCTGCACGATCTCCCCGACTGAGAACGAGCGCCTGATCGCTGCCTTCCTGGACTCCAACCCCGACTTCAGCCTCGACGATCTCGCCGCCGAGTGGCCCGCCCTCGCCCTCTCCGCGCCCGGCGCTCAGCCGTCCGGCGCCATCCCGGCCGGGCTGCTGCTGACGCTTCCCCACCGCGATCGCACCGCCGGCTTCTTCATCGCGCGGCTGCGACGGAGCTGAGCGATGGACGGCGAGCCGGACGCCCGCACCAGGGCCGCCATCGACCTCGGGCCGCAATGCCCCAACTGCGGTGAGCCGTGGCTGCGTCCCACCAACCTCCCGGGCCGCTACCGCTGCGTCTACTGCCTGCACCGCTTCGAGCTGACCTCCGTGTGCCCCAACTGCGGCGAGCACTCCACGATCGTGCGGATGTCCTCCACCGCGATCCTGAAGTGCAACAACTGCGGCGAGTCCATGCTCCAGGCCCTATGAGCACGCCGCCGCGCGAGCTGCTGCGCGGCGTGCACGTGGCGCCGTCGATCCTCTCGGCGGACTTCGGGCGGTTGCGCGGGCAGGTGGAGGAGGTGCTGGCGGCGGGTGCACGCGTGATCCACGTGGATGTGATGGACGGACACTTCGTCCCTCCGATCACGGTCGGGCCGCTGGTTGTGGAGGCGCTCTCGGAGACGGTGCGCGCGGCGGGCGCGATGCTGGAGGCGCACCTGATGATCGAGCGTCCGGAGCGCCAGGTGAGCGAGTTCGTGCGGGCGGGTGCCCACTCGATCACCTTCCACGCGGAGGCCACGGCACACGCTGCGTACACGGCGAGCCTGATCCGCGAGAGCGGCGCGTGCGTGGGCGTGGCCGTCAACCCGGGCACGCCCCCGGCGGCGCTGGCGGAGCTGGCGGATGTGCTCGACGTGGCGCTGTGCATGACCGTCAATCCCGGCTGGGGCGGGCAGCCGTTCATCGGCCGCTCGCTGGAGAAGCTCCCGCGGATTCGCGCGCTGCTCGGCTCCGATACGGGCGTGGAGGTTGACGGCGGCATCGACTCGCAGACAGCGCCGCCGTGCCTGAGGGCGGGTGCGAGCCTGTTCGTGGCGGGCTCGGCGATCTTTCACGCCAGCGATCCGGCCGAGGCATACGCGGCGATCGTCCGCTCGCTGCAGGACGGCTGAGCGCTCAGACGGCGAGGCGCGCGGAGGCTCCGCGACGGTACAGCACGGCGAGCGTGACCACGAGCAGCGCGGTGGCGCCCGCATAGCCGATCTCCGTGCGCCAGACCTGGCCTGTGACGACCGGGCTCACCATCCAGGCGATGAACGCCAGCGCGGCCAGCAGCCAGCAGGCGGCCGCCGCGCGTGCGTGGTCGCGCGCCAGCGCCGCCTGGTTGAGCGCGCCGGCGATGAGGTGGAAGCCCATGCCGAGACCGATCAGGGCGAGCCCGAAGCGGTTGTAGGGGAAGGCCTGTCCGAACAGGTGGCTCATCACGAACGGGCCGACCGCCAGCAGCCCGAGCGACACGGCGATCGCGAAGGCGGCGATCGCGAGCACGGTCAGGCGGATCGCGCGGGCGAACGCGTCGTGGCCCTCGGTCGTCTCCAGCCCGGTCAGGTGCGGCAACAGCGAGGTCTGGATCGCCTGAAAGAGCTGCAGCGGCGCGCGTGCGATCAGCAGCACGTTGAAGACCACGCCGGCGAGCGCCCTGTCGGTAGAGGTGGCATCGACTGTCAGCACGGCCGCGTTGAGCAGAACCTGCTCGGCGACCATGATCCCGGAGACCACCAGCGCGAAGTGCGAGCCGCGCTGCAGCGAGAGCTCCTCCGCCGCCACCGCCTCCTGGACGCCCTCGGCGCCCGGGCCGGCCAGCGCGGCGTCCACGTCTTCGATCTCCCTGGCGCCGTGGGGCTGCTCGGCGGCGCTGGCGCCCCGCTCGCCGCTGCGCCGCGCGAACGCCCACGGCACGACCACGAGCGAGACGAACGGCGCGGCGGCGATCCCGAGCGCGACGGCGAGCTGGCCGTGCGCCACCCCCACCACCACGGCCAGCACGAAGCAGATGCGCGAGACGGCCTCCATCAGGACCAGTCCGCCGTACAGCGCGAAGTACTGGTGCCCGGCCAGCCAGCCGCGCGCGAAGTAGCTGGCGGCATAGGCGATGGTGCCGACGACCAGCACGAGGTAGAGGCCGGCGAAGTGGTCGAAGACGTGGTCCACCAGCTCGCCCCGCAGCGCCAGCGCGGCGATCAGGAAGGCGAGCGCGAAGCCGAGCTGGATGGAGATCGGCACGCGCAGCGAGTGCTCGGTGTGCCCGCGCGCCCGGCGCTCGGCGATCGTGCGCGAGAGCAGCTGTTCGATCGGCCGGTAGATCACCGAGATGGTCACGAACATGACCGACCACAGCAGATCGATGCGCTTGGCCTGCAGCGGGTTGAGCACGTGGCTGCTCAGCGAGAAGTACGCGAACGTCAGCAGGCCGGTCGAGGCGATCCCGATCGAGAGGATGCGGGCGCCGCTGCCGTATGAGCGCGTCGGGCGGGCGGGGGAGACCCTAGATGCGGACAAGCAACATCGTCCAGGGGAACGGCGAGCGGACCTCCACGACCTCGCCGTGGCGCGAGAGCAGCGCCACGAATGACCGCCGGGACCAGTGGTTGAGGTGCCCGGGGGTGTTGCCCAGAGCCGAGATGTAGGCGCCGCGCGCCATGTTCACCATCCGCCACAGCGGCTCGCGGGGAACGGACACGAGCAGATGGCGCTCGGCGCAGCGCGCCATCTCGCTGAGACTGTGCTCGGGGTCGGGCACGTGCTCCAGCACCTCGATCGCGCTCGCCATGTCGAACTCGCCGTCCGCGAAGGGCAGGTTCTCGGCCTCCATCACGCGGTATTCGAGGTTCGGCGCCTGACGCTCGGACCAGCCGGCCTGGATCGACTCCTCCTCCAGATCGATGCCCACCACACGCGCGCCGGGAAGGGCCTCGGCCCAACGGTGAACGAGCACGCCCTCGCCGCAGCCGACGTCCAGCAGCGAGCTCGGCGCGGCCAGCTGGAAGAGCTCGTCCAGGGCGCGCTCGAAGCCGCCCATCAACCGGCGCACCACCGGGTTGCCCGAGCCGTACTTGTCGTAGGTGTTGCCCGTGACCACCCCGTCCTTGGAGACGGTGAGGCCGCTCACAGTCGGACCGCCTCGCCTGCTCGACCGGACTCGGGCGCCGCCTCGCGGGGCTCCGGCGTCGCCACGCTCGTCGCAGCAGCGGCGCTCGGGCGCTCGCCCGTGGCGTGAAGGTCCCCGCCCGCCCCGGGCTGCGCGCCCGGTTCGTAGTGCGACGGCGCGACGCCGAGCTGCAGCTCGATCCGGCGCATTCGCTCGAACGTCCGCTGGGTCATCACGCGCTGGGCGGCCAGCAGGTCGCCGATGACGCCCAGCGCCCACAGCACGACCGCGGCGATGAACAGGACAGCTCCCAGGATCAGCGACTGGACGTGGCCCTTGCCGCTGCCTTCGAGGTAGGCGAACACGAAGCGGATCCACACCCCGACTGAGACCAGGCCGACGAGCAGGGCGAGGCTCCAGAACACGCGCAGCGGCTCGTACTGGGCGTATATGCGGAAGATCGAGACGGCGTTGCGGCGAACGTAGGCGCCCATCGAGGGGAACAGGCGCGACTCGCGCGTCTGGGGGTTGGTGCGGATTGCGACGTGGTCGATGGCGACCAGCAGCTTGCCCGCCTGGATGATGGTCTCCAGCGTGTAGGTGAAGCGCGAGACGA
>DAINPC010000180.1:0-4997 GCA_036743695.1 Solirubrobacteraceae bacterium
GTCAGCTGCTCGATCGCCTGCAGCGGGTTGGCGATTTCATAGGTGGCCGAACGCGGGTCGGTGATCGTGAAGTAGAGGACCGTCTCGATCCCCACCACCACGTTGTCTTCGGTGATCACCGACTGGGGCGCGAAGTTGACCACCTGCTCGCGCAGATCGACCAGCGGCTTCACGCGATCGATGAACGGCGTCACGATCGTCAGGCCCGGCTCCAGCGTGCGGCTGTAGCGGCCCAGGCGCTCCACCACCCCGGCCCGCGCCTGGGGGATCACGCGGATGGCGCGCGAGGCGACGATCAGCACGAACACGACGATCACTGCGATGACGATCAGGGCGGCCATGGGACAGGGTTTCCTTTCTGTGGCTCGCGCCGAAGCTCAGCGCATGCAGAGAGTACGCGCAATCAGTGCATCACGAGCGCCGTCGCGCCCTTGATCTCAACGACCTCGACGTGCTCGCCCGCGTCGATCACCTCGTTTTCGTCGTAGCTGCGCGCCGTCCACACCTCGCCGCCGTCGATCCGCACGCAGCCCACGCCCTCGTCGTTGGCGATCCGCTCCAGCACCATCGCCCGCCGGCCGACCAGCGCGGCCGCGCCGGTGCGGATCGACGGTGGCAGGCGGCGGTGGCGGCGGGCGACGGGGCGCAGCGCGCCGAACACGATCGCCGAGGCCAGGGCGAACACGATCACGGACAGGGCCGCGCCCACGCCGAGCAGGCTGACGACGCCCGCGAGCGCCGCGCCGAGGGCGAACGGCAGGAGATAGAACCCGCCCTGGTGCATCTCTCCCACACCGAGGATGCAGGCCGCGACCAGCCAGAGGATCCACGCGTCCATGGCTGCAGGTTAGCTCTCCGCGATCAGTGCGCGCGCGAAGTCCTCCGCGTCGAAGGGGCGCAGATCCTCCACCGACTCCCCGACGCCGATCAACTTGACGGGCAGATCGAGCTCGCGCGCGATCGCCAGCGCGATACCGCCGCGCGCGGTGCCGTCGAGCTTGGTGAGCACGACGCCGCTGACCTGTGCCGTGGCGGCGAACAGCTTCGCCTGGCGCAGCCCGTTCTGGCCGGTGGTCGCGTCGATCGTCAGCAGCGTCTCGTGCGGGGCGCCCTCCAGCTGGCGCGCGATCACCCGCCGCACCTTGCCGAGCTCGCCCATCAGGTCATCCTGGGTGTGCAGCCGCCCGGCGGTGTCGATGATCACCACGTCCAGCCCCCGGCTGCGCGCCTGCGCGATCGCCTCGAAGGCCACGGCGCCGGGGTCCGAGCCCTCGGGGCCGGTCACGATCTCGCATCCCGCGCGCTCGGCCCAGCCTTCCAGCTGCTCGCTCGCCGCCGCCCTGAACGTGTCCGCGGCGCCCAGCAGGACGCTGCACCCAAGCTGCTCGCGCAGATGCCAGGCGAGCTTGCCGATCGTGGTGGTCTTGCCCGTGCCGTTGACGCCGACCGCCATGATCACAGTCGGCTTCGCCCGCACGTCGATGCGCCCGTCTCCCACGCGCGCGGTCTGCGCCAGCAGGCCGATCAGGCGCTCGCTGAGCGCCTCGCCCCCCTCCAGCTTCCCCGCCGCCGCCTCCGTCTCGAGCGTGTGCACAACCGAGGCGGTGGTGGCAGCGCCCACGTCGGCCATGATCAGCGCCTCCTCCAGGCGTTCCCAGGTCTGCTCGTCCAGCACCCCGAACAGCGTCGCCTGGATCTCGCTGCCAAGCGCCTGCCGGGTCTTGGCCATGCTCTCGCGCAGGCGTCGAAACAGCCCGCCGCGCTGGCGCGAAGCTCCCGGCCCGCCCGACTCCGTCGCCGCGTGGCCGCCCGCCTCGACGGGCACTGCGGTTATGAACAGATCGCTCCAGTCGCGCGCCACGGGCCGCGCGACTGTAGCAGCGCCGCGCTCAGGCGACCTCGGCGACCTCAGGGGTCTGCTCGCGCTCCTGCGGCAGGCGGCGCGAGAGCACCTTGGAAACCCCGTCCTGGCCCATCGAGACGCCGTACAGCCAGTCCGCCGCCTCCATCGTGCGCTTCTGGTGGGTGATGACGATGAACTGCGCGCGCCCCGAGTAGCGGCGCAGCAGCGCCAGGAAGCGGTCGAGGTTCAGGTCGTCCAGCGCCGCCTCGACCTCGTCCAGGATGTAGAAGGGGCAGGGGCGCGCCAGGAACACCGCGAACATGAACGCCAGCGCCGTCATCGACTTCTCCCCGCCCGACAGCAGCGACAGGCGCTTGGTGGCCTTGCCGGCGGGCGTGATCTCGATCTCGACGCCCGGCAGATCCTCCTCGCCGGTCTCCGATCGGTCCGCTTCGTCCTGCGCCTCTGCCTCGGCGGCCGCCTCGCCGCCATCCTCGCCCCCGCCCTCGGGCAGCGGCTGGCCACCCAGCACCGGCCGCGGCGACTGTTCGTCGCGGACCAGCCGCAGGCGCCCGGAGCCGCCCGGGAACACGTCGCCCACGAGCTCCTCGAAGTTGCGCGCCGCCGCTGCGAAGGTCTCCTCGAATCTCTCCTGGATCTGGCGGTCCGTTTCGCGGATCACCGAACGCAGCTCGCGCAGCGCAGTCTCCAGGTCCGTGCGCTGGCTCTCCAGCTCCTCCACGTGCGCCACCGCCTCCGCATACTCCTGCTGGGCGAGCGGGTTGACGGGCCCGAGCTGCTCGCGCCGGCGCGTCAGTCGCTGCACCCGCGCGTGCAGCGCCGCCAGCTCCTGCCCATCCAGGCTCTCCGCATCCGCGCCCTCCTCGCCGCGCTCGCCGTTCGCCAGCCCCAGCCGCTCGGCGACCGTGCGCAGCTCCAACTCGGCCTCGCCCGCCTCATCGCGCAGGCGCTGGGCCGCCACCTCGGCGGCCGTGACCGTCTCGCCCGCCGCGCGCAGCGTCGCCTGGATCTCCGCCTCCTGCGCGGCGCACGCGCGCAGCTCCGCTGTCATCTCCTGGCCCGCAAGACGGTCGGCCGCCAGCTCCTGCTCGAGCTGTGACACGCGCGCCTGCACGGCCTCGGACGCGCTCTGCAGGGCCGCCGCCAGGCGCTGCGCCCGCGGCGCTGCGGCCGTGTCCGCAGCGCGCTGGGCGCGCAGCCGCTCGATCCGCGCGGCCCGCTCGATCCGCTCGCGCGCGTCGCGCTCCGCCTGCCTGCGCTCCGCCGCCAGCTCCCCCTCGAGCTCCGCCTTCCTGACAGCCAGCGGGCCGTCCGCGGGCGCCGCCCGGCGCTGCTCGATCAGCCACTCGCTACGGCGCACCGCCTCGCCCGCCTCCGCCTGACGGCGCTCGCAGTCGCGCAGCGCGCCGTCAGCGCCGCCGCGCGCGTCTTCGGCCTCGCGCACAGCCTCAACGGCCCGCTCGCTCACGGCCCCCGCCGCGTGCTCGGCCTGGGCGGCCTGCTCGGCGGCGGCGATCAGGCGGTCGCGTTCGTTGCGACGGGCGAGCACGCGCTCGGTGCCGCCCTCGCTGAGCTGGCGCACCTCGCCCCAGGAGGCGAACCACACGCGCCCCGTGCGCGTGGCGGCGACGCCCCCGAAGTCCCGCGGAAGATCCTCCAGGCGCTCCACCACCCACGCGTCCGCCAGCAGCCGCGCCGCCAGCTCCAGGACCTCCGCCGGCCCGCTCACCAGCTCCAGCAGCCGCAGCGCGCCCGCCACCGGCGCCGCGTGTGCGTCCGCGCTCGACGGCGCGGGCCGCACGCCGGAGGCGGAGCCCGAGCCCGCCAGCAGCGCCGTGCCGCCGTCAGGACCGGCGCGGTCGAGCAGCGACTCCGCACCCGCGACGTCCTGCACGAGCGATGCGTCCAGACGCCCGCCGAGCGCCGCCGCGAGCGCCAGCTCGTAGCCGTCGCGCACGCGCAGCTCCTCGCTGAGCGCCTTCGGCAAGCCATCGCGCTCGCCGCCGCTGACGCGCGCGTGGCCGCGCAGGAACTGGTTGGCCGCCGCCAGCTCCGCGCCCACGCGGGCGGCCTCGCGACGGGCCTGCTGGGCGCCGCGCTCTGCCTCCGCCAGGCGCTCGCGGGCACTCGCCGCGTCCGCGTCCGCGCGCTCGCGCGCGCTCCGCGCGGCGTCCAGCTCCGTGGCGACCTCCTGCACGAGCGCGCGCTGGCGCTCCAGCGAGGACTCCAGCTCGGCGACCTCGCGTCCGATCTCCTGTTCGCGGCGCACCGCGATCTCCGCCAACTCGCCTTCAAGCGCCGCGATGCGGTCCGCGTCCGCCGGCGCGCCCTCGCTCTCGCCGGACTTCCCGTCGGATGCGCTGAGCGCCGCCAGCTCCAGCTCGACGCGCTCTATCCTGCTCGCCAGCGACCGTGCGCCCGCGCCCACCTGCTCGCCGCGCAGCCCCAGCCGCTCGCGCGCGGAGCGGCCCTCGTACACGCGCCGCGAAAGCGCGTCGTGGCGCTCGGCGCGCTCTGACAGCGCGCGCTCGGCCAGCCCCCGCCGGTCGATCGTCTCCTGCAGCCCGGCCTCGATCTCCGCACGCGCCGTGCGCGCCCGTGCGACGCTGGCCTCCGCGCCCTCCAGCTCCACGCGGCAGCTCCTGGAGGCGTCCCTGGCCAGCTCCCAGCGCGCTTGCAGGATCTGGTGCTCCAGGCGCTCGTGCAGCTCCGCCGCTTCGGACTGGCGCTTGAGCGGCCGCAGGCGCGTGCGCGCCTCGCGCTCGATGTCCAGCGCGCGGTCGAGGTTCTCCTGCGTGCGCTCCAGCTTCAGCTGGGCGCGTCGCCGGCGCTTGCGGTGCTTGCCCAGGCCCGCCGCCTCCTCGATCAGCAGCCGCCGCTCGCGCGGCTTGGAGGTGACGATCGCGTCCACCTTCCCCTGCGAGATCACCGAATGGGTCTCCTTGCCCAGGCCCGTGTCGGAGAGCACCTCGATCACGTCCGTCAACCGGCATCTGGCGCCGTTGAGCCTGTATCCGCCTTCACCGTTGCGGTCCAGGCGGCGCACGATCGAGATCTCGCTCAGCGGCAGCGCCACCGTGCCGTCGGAGTTGTCGAGCACGATCTCCACTTCCGCCGAGCTGCGCGCCTGAAC
>DAINPC010000181.1:0-4935 GCA_036743695.1 Solirubrobacteraceae bacterium
GACCCCGTAGGAGCCCTCCCGCTGGAGTTCGGAATCGACATCCCCGCGCTAGGTCACGCGCACTCGTTCCTCGAAGGCTTCGTGAGCTGGCACAAGGAACGGGAAGCCACCGAAGAGGGGATCGAATCCGGCGACTACCACGAGTTCTTCAAGATCAAATCCAAGCATCCCCTCTCATCGGGTGAAGAAGCCGTCCTTCTGCACTCGCGCCTCACCTTCAAAGGCAACAAGGGCACCACGGGCAAGGGCTTCCTGCTGACCACCCCGACGGCCTGCCCCGGGCCCCAGACGAGCCATCTACGGATCGAATCGTATGCCGGCACCGTGGTGACCGCGAAACCCTACGTGACGACGCCCTCTGCGGCGGAAGAAAAATGCGGGAACGTGCCCTTCGGACTGGAAGAATTCTCTCTCACCCCGTCCAGCAAACGGTCGGATACGCCCGACGGGATCACGGCGGTGCTGGCGTTCCCACCGGTGAACTCCGTTTCCACCGAAACCGAAAACTCCGACCTCAAAGCGTCGGTTGTGACGCTTCCCGAAGGCTTGACCCTCAACCCGGCTGCAGGCCGCGGCTTGGAAGCGTGCACGCCGGAAGAGCTCGGCGTCGGCACCGAAAACGAAAGCGTGTCGTGTCCATCGCGCTCGGTGGTCGGGTCGGCGGTTCTGACCGTCCCCGGCCTGCCGCCCGAATCGCTGAGAGGCAACATCTATCTCGGCGAGAAAGCGGCCGGAGCGATAACTGGGCCCCCATACCTGATCTATGTGGTCACGGAATCCAAGCGCTACGGCCAGATCGTGCGCATCGAAGGCTCGATCGCGCCCGACCCGACGACGGGACGGTTGACCGCGACATTCGCCAACAACCCGCAGGGTCCGTTCAGGGAATTCAAATTGAAGTTCAGCGGCGGCCCTCTCGCGAACCTCGCCAACCCGCTCACATGTGGCGCAGCGGTGACGAACGGGGTCTTCACCCCCTTCTCGCCCCTCTCGAGCAGCGTGTCTCTGCTCCGGGAATTCGCCGTCGACAGCACCCCCACAGGCGGATCGTGCCCCTCCACACCGCCGTTCGCGCCCACGCAGAGCACCTCTGTTGAACCGGCGCAGGGAGGCGGGAGCAGCACGTTCACGATGAACCTCGAACGGGCCGACGGGCAGCAGTACATCTCGAAACTGAGAGACGTCCTGCCGCCCGGGCTGGTGGGGCTCATCCCGTCGGTGACGCAGTGCGCCGAACCACAGGCCAGCGCCGGGACCTGCACGTCGGCCAGTCAGATCGGCACGGTCACGGTGTCCGCGGGCGCCGGCAGCGAACCGTTCAACTTCCCGGGCAAGGTCTACCTGACCGGACCCTTCGAAGGCGCGCCGTTCGGCCTGTCGATCGTCGTCCCGTCGATCGCGGGGCCGTTCAACCTCGGCAATGTGATCGCGCGGGCCAAGATCGAAGTCGACCCCCACACCGCGCAGGTGATCGCCACCGACAACGCGGTGCCGTCGATCGTGGGCGGCATCCCGATTCGCATGAAATCCCTGAGCATCTCGCTCAACCACCAGGGCTTCGAGCGCAACCCCACGAACTGCGGAGTGCTCGCGACCGAATCGACGCTGACGGGCTCGTTGGGAGCGACCGCGAGCGTCTCGACCCCGTTCCAGGCCGAAGGCTGCGCCGCGCTCGCCTTCAAACCGTCGTTCAAGGCGACGACCAGCGGCAAATTCTCGAAAGCCAACGGTGCGAGCATTGAAACGACCATCGGCGAGGGCGCGGGTCAGGCGAACATCAAGTCGGTGCTCGTGCAGCTGCCCAAGCAGCTCCCGTCCCGCCTGTCGACGCTGCAGAAAGCGTGCCCCCAGGCAACGTTCGAAGCGAACCCGTTCAGCTGCCCGTCCGGCTCGCTGGTCGGGGGCGCGAGGGCGAACACGCCGGTGCTGCCGGCGAAACTGTCCGGCCCGGCCTACCTCGTCTCACACGCCGGGGCGGCGTTCCCCGACCTCGACCTCGTGCTCGAAGCCAACGGCGTGCGCATAATCGTGGTCGGCAAAACGGACATCAAAAAAGGGATCACGACGTCGAACTTCGCGACCGCTCCCGATGTCCCGGTCTCGAGCATCACGGTCAACCTGCCCCTCGGCCCGCACTCGGCGCTGGCCGCCTTCGGCGACCTCTGCACCGCCCCGCTCGTGATGCCCACGACGATCACGGGGCAGAACGGCGCGAAGGTCAAACAGAACACGAAAATCGCCCTGGCCGGCTGCGGTGTGCGGATCGTCGGCCACAAGGTGATCGGCAACACGGCCTACCTCACCGTCAGGACGTTCGCCGCCGGACGCATAAGCGCCAGCGGGGCGAACGTATCGAGGGTCTCCCGGACCCTCGGCGGCGCGACCAAAGCAGTGACGCTCAAGGTGCCGCTGTCTCGCGGCGGTCGCAGCAGACACCGTCCGCTGAAAGCGCGCCTGCGCGTTGGGTTCGTGCCCAAGAAGAAGGGCGCCCACTCGATCGCCTCCGTGACCGTGACGTTCCGCTGACGGGGCGCGTCGGGGGCGGCGCTTGCCGCCCCCGACGAACGCCCTTCCCCGCACGCCCGGAACGCGCCTTGCGCTTCCGGCTGGTCAAACGCCCGCCCGATGCCCTAGATTGATGGGATGGATGCAGTGTCAGGTACGGATACCTCGACGTCATACGCGGGCGTGGATCGCCTGCTGGGCGGCATCCGCCGCCTGACCGCGCTCGCCGACGGCGCCACCGATCCAGAGACCATCTTTCGCGCGCTGGCCCGCGAGCTGCTGGCTGTTCCGGGCGCGGAGGAGGTGCACATCCATCACCTGGCCGCGCCCGGTGATGAGGACGAGCTGGTGGCCGTCTACATGTTCGCGGGCGAAGGTCGGCTGAGCTATCTGGTGCCGCGCGGCGAGCGCTCGCCGGGTGTCAGCTGGGTGGCGAGCACCGGCCAGGGCTTCCTGGCGGCCGAGAGCGAGGAGTTCGTGGCCAGCGTCCCGCGCCTGGCGGCCACGGGCGAGGTGAGCTGCGCGCTGCTGCTCCCGCTGGCCGAGCGGGGCGATGTCGAGGCGGTGGTGATGCTCGTGCGCAGGGTCTCCGAGGTGTTCGCGGCCGCGGCGGTCGAGGTTGCCGGTGCGCTGGTCGAGCAGGCGGGCACGGCGCTGGCGCTGGTGCGTGCGCGCGCGGAGGCGGGGACGGACGCCGTCACCGGCTGCATGAACCACCGTGCCATGCGCCGCCGGCTGGACGAGGAGATCGGTCGGGCGATGCGCACCGGCGGCCCGCTCTCGTGCCTGCTGATCGACCTGGACGACTTCAAGCTGGTCAACGACCAGCACGGCCACCAGGCCGGCGACGCGACGCTGCGCGCGGTGGTGCAGGCGCTGGTGGGCGAGTTCCGCGCGTTCGACCGCGTGGCGCGCTACGGCGGCGACGAGTTCGTGGTGATCCTGCCCAACGCCGAGCTGGAGAGCGCCGCCGCCGCGGCGGCGCGGGCGCTGGAGCGCCTGCACGGCCTCGCCACCCCGGACGCGGCCGGAAGCGGCGTCTCGGCCTCGATCGGCGTGGCCCAGTGGCAGGCGCTGATGGGCACGGATGAGCTGCTGGAAGCGTGCGACGCGGCGCTGATGCGCTCAAAGCGCCAGGGCAAGGGGCGCGTGACCCGCGCCGCCGAGCCGGCCCGCTGACGCACGGGCGCGGTCCGCCGAGCCGGTCCACGCGCGCGCAGGCGCACCGCCGCGAGCAGGGGTCGCACGGGCGACTCTGCGAGACTGCGAGCAGTCCCTCTAGACCGCAGATCGCCCGGGAGATGCCCATGTCGGAGAACAGCTTTGGCGCCAAGGACACGCTTGAGGTCGCAGGGCGCAAGCACGAGATCTTCCGCCTGGAGGCGCTGCAGCAGCGCTTCGACGTGGCACGGCTGCCGTACTCGCTGAAGGTGCTGCTGGAGAACCTGCTGCGCACCGAGGGCAACGGCTCGGTCACGGCCGCCGACGTGGAGGCGCTGGCCGGCTGGGACGCCAAGGCGCAGCCGAGCAAGGAGATCGCCTTCTCCCCGGCGCGCGTGCTGATGCAGGACTTCACGGGGGTTCCCGCCGTGGTGGATCTGGCGGCCATGCGCGACGCGATGGCGGAGATGGGCGGCGACCCGGCCAAGATCAACCCGCTGGCGCCGGCGGAGCTGGTGATCGACCACTCGGTCCAGGTCGACGCGTTCGGCACGCGCGACTCCTTCCGCTTCAACGCCGAGCGCGAGTTCGAGCGCAACCAGGAGCGCTACGCGTTCCTGCGCTGGGGGCAGGGCGCCTTCGACGACTTCGCGGTGGTGCCGCCGGACACGGGGATCGTCCACCAGGTCAACCTGGAGTTCCTCGCCCGCGTGGTCTTCGAGAACGAGAAGACCGGACAGGCCTACCCCGACACGCTGGTGGGCACGGACTCCCACACCACGATGATCAACGGGTTGGGCGTGCTCGGCTGGGGCGTGGGCGGGATCGAGGCCGAGGCGGCGATGCTCGGCCAGCCGATGTCGATGCTGATTCCCCAGGTGCTGGGCGTCCAGCTGCACGGCGAGCTGCCCGAGGGCACCACGGCGACCGACCTGGTGCTGACGGTCACCCAGATGCTGCGCGCGCGCGGGGTGGTGGGGATGTTCGTGGAGTTCCACGGCGCGGGCGTGGCCGCGTTGCCGATCGCCGACCGCGCGACCATCGGCAACATGTCCCCGGAGTTCGGATCGACCTGCGCGATCTTCCCGATCGACACGGAGACCCTCACGTATCTGGAGCTCTCCGGCCGCCCGCCCGAGCAGATCGCGCTGGTGGAGGCATACGCCAAGGAACAGGGCCTGTGGCACGACGAGCGCTCGGAGCAGCCGACCTTCTCGGACACCATTGAGCTCGATCTGGGCACGGTCGAGCCGAGTCTCGCCGGTCCCA
>DAINPC010000182.1:0-4894 GCA_036743695.1 Solirubrobacteraceae bacterium
GGCCTGCGGCTCGCCGCCGATCGCCACACCGAGCTGGCCCGCCGGCGCCTGTCCGAGCTGAGCGAGGAGGTGGGCGCAGAGCTGGTGGATGAGATCCTGAAGGCGCCGCAGCTGCGCGAGTCCGAGCTGCGCGCGCAGCGCGTACGGGTCGGGGAGCTCGAGCGCCGGCTCGACGGGCTGAATGGAGCGGGGGTTGCCGATCTGTGCAGTGTCATCGACCACCTCATCCGACGCAGTGTGTGGATCGTCGGCGGCGACGGCTGGGCCTACGACATCGGCTCCGGCGGCCTGGATCACGTGCTGGCCAGCGGACACAACGTCAACGTGCTGGTGCTCGACACCGAGGTCTACTCCAACACGGGGGGGCAGATGTCCAAGGCGACGCCGCTGGGCGCGGTCGCCAAGTTCGCCGCCGGGGGCAAGACGATGCCGACCAAGGACCTCGCGCTGCAGGCGATCGCCTACGCCAACGTGTACGTCGCGCGCGTCGCGATGGGCGCCGATCCCCAGCAGACTCTGACCGCGTTCCGCGAGGCTGAGGCCTACGACGGGCCTTCGCTGGTGATCGCCTATAGCCACTGCATCGCGCATGGCTACGAGATGAAGGATGGGCTGGACCAGCAGTACCGCGCCGTCGCCAGCGGCCACTGGCCGCTCCTGCGCTATGACCCGATGGTGCGCGCGAGCGGCGGCAACCCGTTCCTGCTCGACTCGCCCAGGCCGCGGATGGGGTTGGCCGATTACAGAAAGGGAGAGCTGCGCTTCGGCGCGCTCGCCAACGCCGACCCGGCCGAGGCCGAGCGCTTGCAGGGTCTCGCGCAGCAGATCGTCTACCAGCGCTGGCGGACCTACGAGGAGATGGCAACCCGCGGTGCGCAGGACTTCCCGGCCGACGCCCGCAGGGAGCCTTGATGGACCTCTCGACCAGCTACATGGGCCTTGAGCTGCGCAACCCGCTCGTGGCATCCGCGTCGCCGCTGTCCTACACCGTCGATGGCATTCGACGCCTGGCGGACGCCGGCGTCGGCGCGGTCGTGCTGTTCTCGCTGTTCGAGGAGCAACTGCGAGAGCAGGCCGCCCGCAACGCCCGACTCGTGGACGACCCCGCAGAGAGCTTCCCCGAGGCGCTCGGCTACTTTGCGCCAAGCGCCGAGGAGGACGCCGGCCCACGCCACTACCTGAGCGTGCTCGAGCGCGCCGCGACCGCTGTCGAAGTGCCCGTGATTGCGAGCCTAAACGGCGTCACCCCCGAAGGCTGGACCGACTACGCGCGCGCGATGCAGGACGCCGGTGCCAGCGCGATCGAGCTGAACATCTACTACCTTCCCGGCGACCCGCACATCTCCGGCCGCGATGTCGAGCAGCGCCACATCGCCGTACTGCAACGCGTCAAGGCCGCGGTCACTGTGCCCGTGGCGATCAAGCTGAGCCCGCACTTCAGCTCAACCGGGGAGATCGCGCTGCGCCTGGACGAGGCGGGCGCCGACGCGCTGGTGCTGTTCAACCGCTTCCTGCAGCCGGATATCGACCCCGAGACGCTCGCCATCGTGCCCAACGTCACGCTGTCAAGCCCAGCCGACGCCCGCCTGGCGCGCACCTGGATAGCGCTGCTGCGCGGAAGGCTGCGCGCCGGACTCGCGGCCACCACCGGCGTCGAGGGCCCGGCCGACGTCGCCGCGTACCTGCTCGCGGGCGCCGATGTGGTGATGAGCGCCTCGGCGCTGCTGCGCCACGGACCCGAGCACGCGACTGTGCTGCTCGACGGGCTGTCCGCCTGGATGGCGCGCAAGGGATTCCAAACGGTCGACGAGCTGCGCGGCATGCTCTCGGTGCCGCCCGGTGCCGACGGGGCGGCGTACGAGCGCGCCGGCTATGTAAGCGCGCTGAGGGCGGCCGACGCCGGCGCCTACGGCCCGTGGTGAGCCTCGGGAATCCGCCAGCTTGCTTAAGCGCGGAAGCTCGCGCGGGGAGTGATCAACGGTCGCGCGGTCGTAGTGCCGTGACGCCCACACGACGAGCACGGTCGTCCTCGCGTAGCGCCCGCGCGTCGTCGACCCGGGTCACATCCCGTGGTGCCATGACCTCAGGCGTTGGCCCTCTTAGCCGCGTGGCGGCGGGCGTACAGCTTCTCGCGGATCGTCATTGCGCCGGGATGTCCGCCAGGCGAGATTTGTCCTCCGTCACGGACCGGTCCCAAGCTGGGCCGTATCGCACGACGAGGCTTCGTCGTACACAGGCGCAGGGAAGCATCAAGGCCAGCCCGCCGACCACGGCCTAGCCTAATCCGTGACGGTCGGCGCACACATCGCCCAGGGCGAGGTAAGAACCGTGGCCTTCACGAAGCTAATGCGTCGGCAAGACGTTTCTGTCACCCAATCGAGGCGGGGGCGGCCGATCTGTGCTGACTGAGGCCAAGACCCTGCGTGTCGATGGATATGCGCCGATCGCCGACTACGCGGTTATCGGGGATGGTCGAACGGCAGCCCTCGTCGCGACGGACGGCGCCATTGACTGGTTGTGCCTGCCGGACCTCGACTCGGTGAGCGTATTTGCGGCGCTCCTTGACGCCGAGCGGGGCGGGAGCTTCTCGCTGTGCCCCGAGCCGGCGTTCAGCGTCGAGCGCCGCTATGAGCTGGGAACCAACGTCCTGGAGACGACGTTCACCACGGCCGAAGGCGTCGCACGAGTCAGCGACGCGATGCTTTTGCCGGCGGTCGGGCTGGCGCCGTTTCGCGAGCTGGTGCGCCAGGTCGAGTGGGTCGCGGGTCGCGTGCCGATGCGCTGGCGCGTGGCGCCGCGCTTTGACTATGGCCGGCGCGAGGCGTCGCTTGCGATGCGCTCAGGCGTGCCGGTGGCAGCGTCGGGAAGTCTTGCGCTGGCTGTATGCACGTGGGAGGCTGGGCTCCCGAGTTGCGAGCAGACCTGCATCAGCGGGCGGTTTGAGCTGGCCGAGGGCCAGTGTGCCCTGCTGGTCCTGGCGGTCGCGCACCAGGAGCCGCTGGTGATTCCCGCTCGCACGGAGGTAGAGGCGAGGCTCGAGGCGACGCGAAGCTTCTGGCGAGGGTGGGCCGCTGACCGCAGCTATGAGGGCCCATGGCGCGATGCGGTCCTGCGCAGTGCGCTGACGCTCAAGCTGCTGTTTCACGCGCCGTCGGGTGCGATCGCGGCCGCCGCTACGACATCGCTTCCCGAGCAGCTCGGCGGTGAGCGCAACTGGGACTATCGCTTCTCGTGGGTGCGCGATGCGGCGTTCACGCTCAACGCACTGCTCGAGCTCGGCTGCCCGCACGAGGCGGATGCGTTCTTCTGGTGGCTGCTGCACGCCTCGCAGCTCACCCATCCGCAGCTGCAGGTGCTCTACCGTCTCGACGGCGGGGTCGACGCACCAGAGCGGACGCTGGCGCTCGCCGGCTACCGCAACTCGCGACCGGTGCGGATCGGAAACGGGGCGCTGGGGCAGCGCCAGCTCGACGTCTATGGCGACTTCGTTCAGACCGTATGGCTTCATCAGCAGGCGGGAGGCAACCTGAACGCGGACGTGGCCAAGCGAGTGGCAGGGATCGCGGATCTGGTGTGTTCGATCTGGCGCGAGCCGGACTCGGGCATCTGGGAGGTGCGCAGTTCCCCGCAGCACTTCACCCAGTCCAAGATGATGTGCTGGGTGGCGCTCGATCGCGCCGCGGCCTTGGCGGAGGCTGGCTCGGTCCCCGGCGGGCATGTGGCCCGCTGGCGGGAGGAGGCGGCGGCGATCGACCGTTTTATTGAGAGTCGCTGCTGGTCGGAGCACCTGCGCAGCTACGTACGGTTCGCCGGGTCCGAGGAGCTGGACGCAAGCCTGCTGCTCGGCGCGCTGATGGGCTACCGCAATGCCGGCGAGCCGCGCATGGCATCCACAATCGAGACGCTCCGCCGAGAGCTCGGTCGCGGACCCCTGCTCTACCGCTATAGCGGCGAGGACGGGCTCAGCGGCCGCGAGGGGTCCTTCGTCTGCTGCTCTTTCTGGCTGGTGGAGGCGCTGGCAGCAGGCGGCCGAACCGATGTGGCCGTCGATCTGATGGAGCAGCTGGTCGGGCTTGCCAATGACGTCGGGCTTTATGCCGAGGAGATCGAGCCCGACAGCGGCGAATTCCTTGGCAACATCCCCCAGGCCCTGGTCCACCTCGCACTGATCGGTGCCGCCACGGCGATCGCCAAGGCTCAACAGTGAGCATCTGGGGCGCAATCGCCGGCGGCTTTGTCGGAACGCTCGTACTCACGACCGGCCTAAGAGCGGCCTGCGAGCTCGGCCTGACTCGCATGGACCTCCCCTTCCTTCTCGGGACCGCATTTACGGCGGACCGCGCGCGCGCCAAGGCACTCGGTTATATCCTTCATTTCGGCGCCGGACAGGCGTTTGCGCTGATCTATTTCGCCATCTTCAGCGCGATCGGCCGCAGCGGCTTTCTTCTGGGAGCCCTGTTCGGACTGCTCCATGGTTTGTTCTCCAGCACAGCCCTGGTCAATATCCTGCTGCCGGTCGTCCACCCCCGCATGGGTACGCCATTCAGCGCCGCCGACTCTCAGCCGCTGCTGGAGCCGCCGGGCTTTCTGATGCGCAACTACGGCTCGCGCACGCTCCTAGTAACCATTGTCGTTCACGTTACCTACGGCGCGATCGTCGGCGGTTTCATCTCGCTCGCCGGTTAAGCCACAGCGATCGCGCTATCTCCGCTACGCCAGAACGATCCCAAGATTTCGAGGCGACCTTGCGGCAGGCACCGCTGGTTTGGCGGTGCCTGCCCAGGCAGAGGCGCGTCGCTGGCTAACCGCGGTGCAGGAAGCTGAGGCCCGGGGGATCGAACTTCGACGCGAGTCGAGCGAGGGTGAGGGCCGCAAGCATCAGGCCGAAGTCGCG
>DAINPC010000183.1:0-4862 GCA_036743695.1 Solirubrobacteraceae bacterium
CGTACTTCCTGATGGACATGGAGCAGGACGCGGTGCAGGTGCGCCCGCTGCGCCAGATCACTGGCGAGTCGGAGTTCAACGAGCTGTTCATCGAGGAGGCGCGGATCCCCGACGCGAACGTGGTGGGCGGCGTAGGCAACGGCTGGAAGGTGGCGTTGACGACGCTGATGAACGAGCGCGCGGGCCTGGGCTTCGCGTTGCAGATCCGCCTGCGCCAGCAGCTCGATGACCTGGTGGGCAAGGCGGCCGAGCGCGGGCTGCTGGAGGACCCGCGCTGCGCGGACGCGCTCGCGGAGCTGCACGTGCGCTGCGAGTCGATCCGCCTGCTGGCGTGGAAGGGGCTGACGGACGTGGAGCGCTACGGCCAGCCCGGGCCGGAGGGCTCGCTGGTGAAGTGGCTGTGGTCTGACACCAACCAGCGCCTGACGCAGCTGGCGGTGGACATCGTCGGCGCGGAGGCGCTGACGGTCGGTGCGAGCTGGAGCTATGAGCTGCTGCGCGCCCGCGGCAACACGATTGAGGGCGGCACCACGGAGGTGCTGAAGAACATCGTCGCGGAGCGCGTGCTCGGGCTGCCGCGCATGAAGGTGGCGCTTTGATGGGTTTCTATGAGGCTCCGCCCCGGAGGGGCTGCGCCGGAGGGGTGGCGTAGCGATGGACTTCGGCTTCACGGACGACCAGCGCGAGATCCAGCGCACGGCGCGCCAGCTGTTGGGCGAGCGTGCGCGCCCGGAGCGCGTGCGCGAGCACGCGGAGGCCCGCAGCTCCGACGAGGCCCTGTGGGGCGAGCTGTGCGAGTTGGGCTGGCCCGGGATCGCCGTCTCGGAGGAGTTCGGCGGCCAGGGCCTGGGCCGGATCGAGCTGTCGATCCTGTGCGAGGAGCTGGGACGCTCGCTCGCGCCGGTGCCGTTCCTGTCGAGCGTGATGGCGGCCACGGTGATCGAGCACGCTGGTGCGCCCGAGCAGCGTGAGCGCTGGCTGCCCGGGCTGGCGGCGGGCGAGATCACGGGTGCGCTGGGGCTGGCGGTGGACGGCAGCGCCGAGCTGGTGCTGGGTGGCGCGGACGCGCAGGTGATCGTGCTGGTGGAAGACGACGGCACGGGCCGCGTGCTGGCGGCGGATGAGGCTGAGGTGAGCCCGATCTCCTCGATCGACCCGACCCGCTCGGCCGCCCGCGTCGGCGCGCGGGGCGGCGGCGAGCTGGCGGGCGAGGTCTCCGCGGGCGTGGACCGCGCGCTGGTGGCGATCAGCTCGGAGCTGGTCGGCGTCTGTGACCGCGCCCTGGAGATGACGGTGGGCTACGTGAAGGAGCGCAAGCAGTTCGGCGTGCCGGTCGGCGCCTACCAGGCGGTCTCCCACCGCTGCGCGCAGATGCTGCTGGAGACCGAGAAGGCCCGCTCGACGGCCTCCTACGCGGCCTGGACCGCGGACGCGGATCCCGAGCACCTGGCGGAGGCGGCGGCGATGGCGAAGGCCGCGGCCTCGGATGCGGCACGCGAGGTGACGGCCAGCGCGATCCAGGCTCACGGCGGGATCGGCTTCACGTGGGAGGCGGACGTGCACTGGCTCTACAAGCGCGCGCAGCTGGATTCGGTTCTGATGGGCGGCGCGGGCCGCCACCGCGCGCGCCTGGCGGCGATCCTGGCCGACAGGGTTCGCGCGTCGGCCACCGCCTGAGCGACCCTGCTGCAGGCGCCGCGCCGGCCACGGCCGGGGGCCGCGGATAGGGTGTGGGCCATGCCCCGATACGCGGCATTCCTGCGCGGCATGAACGTGGGCGGGCACCGTCTCACCAACGAGGAGCTGCGGGCGCACTTCACGGCGATGGGCTTCGGCGATGTGGCGAGCTTCCGCGCAAGCGGCAACGTGATCTTCGCGGCCGAGGACAGCCCGCCGGAGCAGCTCGGGCCGCGCATCGCGACCGGCCTGCAGGCGGCGCTCGGCTACGCGGTCCCGACCTACGTACGCTCGGCGCAGGAGGTCCGGGCGATCGCCGCCATGCAGCCGTTCGCCTCCGAGGACGTGCGGGCCTCGACGGGCAAGCTCCACGTGGCTCTGCTCGCCGAGCGCCCGTCGGCGACGACGCGTGAGCCGGTGCTGGAGATGGCGAGCGCTCGCGACAGGCTCCTGTTCGGCGAGCGGGAGCTGTACTGGCTGCCGAGCGGGCCGATGCTGGACTCGGGTCTCGATCTCAAGCTCCTCGAGCGGCTGCTCGGTGCGATGACGCTGCGCACAAAGAACACGATCGAGCAGATCTGCGGCAAGCATCTCGCCGAGTGAGCGCCGCGCCTCTGCGACGGCCTCGCCCGCGGCGCTCGCCCGTGGGGCGCCACCTCGCCCTGGCGCTGGGGATAGGCTGGGTGCAACAGCGACTGAGGAGTGGTGCTTGATGGTCGAGCCGTTGCCGAGGGGCCGCAATCCGTTCGATCAGACGGGCGTGCTGCGCGACGAGGCGGGTGTGGCCCGCTACACGGACCGGCCGGAGTCGCTGGTGCACATGCTGCGCGCGAGCGTGGAGCGCGACGCGGCGGCCACGGCGCTCGTCGAGGTGGGCGGTCCGGCGGCGAGCTACGGCGAGCTGTGGGAGCGCTCGGCGCGCGTGGCGGGCGGGCTGCACGGGGCGGGTGTGCGGCGTGGCGATCGGGTGGCGATCCGTCTGGGCAACGGGATCGACTGGGTGCTGGCGTTCTTCGGAGCGCAGCTGCTAGGGGCGGTGGTGGTCCCGGTCAACACGCGCTTCACCGAGGAGGAGGCGGCCTACGTGGTGAAGGACTCCGGGGCGGCCTACACGTTCGAGCCCGGCCGGGCGCTGGCGGATGGCGAGCCGGTGGCGGTCGAGGACCTGGGCACGGAGGACCTGGCGGCGATCTTCTACACGAGCGGCACCACGGGCTTTCCCAAGGGCGCGATGACCTCTCATGGCAACTTCCTGACCAACAGCGAGAACGCCTTCCGCTGCCTGTCGGTGGATCGCGCGGAGGGCCCGGGGATCTCGACGCTGGTGTCGGTGCCGCTGTTCCATGTGACGGGGTGCAACAGCCAGCTGATCCCGGTGCTGGAGCACGGCGGCCGGGTGGAGATCCTCTCGGGCCCGCTGGACATGGACGGGTTCTTCCAGGCGGTGGGCGCTCACGGCGTCAACCAGCTGGTGTCGGTCCCGGCGATCTACCACGCCGTGATGCGCTATCCGAAGTTCGCGGAGCTGGACGTCAGCCGCGTGCGCTGGGTCTCCTACGGCGGCGCGCCGATCGCGGAGAGCCTGGTGCACCGCATCAAGGACGCGTTCCCGGGCGCGCGCGTGGGCAACGGCTTCGGGCTCACGGAGACCTCCTCGCTGACGTCGTTCCTGCCCCACGAGGAGGCGGCCGAGCACGCGGACTCGGTGGGCTTTGCGATGCCGGTGGTCGATCTGGCGCTGGAGGGACCCGACCGGGACACCGGCGTGGGCGAGCTGCTGGTCCGCGGCCCGAACGTGGTGAAGGGCTACTGGAGGAAGCCGCAGGCGAGCGCGGAGACGTTCGTGGACGGCTGGCTGCACACGGGCGACCTGGCGCGTGTGGACGCCGACGGCCTGCTCTACATCGTGGACCGCATGAAGGACATGATCAACCGCGGCGGCGAGAACGTGTATTCGATCGAGGTGGAAAACGCCCTGGCGGGCGCCCCGGGCGTGGGCGAGGCGGCGGTGGTGGCGGTGCCGGATGAGATGATGGGCGAGAAGGTCGGCGCGGTGATCGTGCCGCTGGCGGATGGCGAGCTGGACGTGGAGGCGGTCCTGCGCCACTGTCGCGCCCACCTGGCTGACTTCAAGGTGCCCCAGTACCTGGCCACGCGCGAGGAGCCGCTGCCGCGCAACCCGAGCGGCAAGCTGCTGAAGGCGCGGCTGCGCGAGGAGACGCGCTGGGGCAGGCCACTTCGCTGATGACCCGAACCCGAGGAGAGAGCCGATGTCGAGCGTAGAGACCGTTCAGGGAGCCGTCGAGGCAGAGGAGCTGGGGCTGGTGCTGGTGCACGAGCACGTGCGCTTCCGCGACGAGGCGGTGGCGGCGGAGTGGCCGGGGCGCTACGACGAGCAGCTCGAGCTGGACGCGGCGCTGGTCGCGGTGAATGCGGCCAAGGCCAAGGGCGTGCAGACGATCGTGGATCCGACGGCGATGTACGGCGGGCGTGACGTGCGCTTCATGAAGCGCGTGGCGGATGAGACGGGCGTGCGGATCGTGGCCTGCACGGGCATCTACAGCTACGACCATCTCCCCCACTACTTCGAGAACCGCGACGTGGACGTGATGGCGGACCACTTCGTGGAGGACATCGAAGTGGGTATCCAGGGCACGGACATCCGCGCGGCGTTCCTGAAGTGCGCAGCGGATGCAGCGGGGGTGACGGAGAACGTCGAGAAGATCCACCGCGCGGTGGCGCGCGCGAGCGTGAAGACGGGCGCGCCGATCATGGCGCACTCGATGCCGGCGGTGGCCACGGGGCCCCGCCAGGTGGAGATCTTCGCGGAGGAGGGCGTGGACATGGCCAGGGTGCAGATCGCCCATTGCGGGGACACGGACGACCTGGACTACATCGAGGGTCTGCTCGCCCGGGGCGTCTACGTGGGGCTGGACCGCTATGGCCTTGAGATGTACCTGCCGATGGGCAAGCGCAACGCCACGGCCGCGGAGCTGCTGCGGCGCGGGCACGCGCAGCGGCTGATGATCTCCCAGGACTTCTGCGCGACGATCGACTGGTTCCCGCCGGAGGCGGCGGAGATGTTCGAGAGCAGCGGGGCGATCCGCAACTGGTCGATGACGCTGGTCTTCGACGAGGTGGTGCCGGCGCTGCGCGAGCTGGGCGCGATGGACGACGCCGGCTAC
>DAINPC010000184.1:0-4853 GCA_036743695.1 Solirubrobacteraceae bacterium
GCCGACGTTTCAGCGTTGCGCAGGCCCCTCAGCATCCACGCCGAGAACAGCACGATCAGGCCGGCCGCGCAGAGGAACGCCAGGCCCGTGTGGTCGTGCGCGCCCGAGATCAGTCCGCGGCCAGCCTCCAGGAAGGCCGTGGCCGGGTTGACGCTCGCCACCGAGTGGATCCAGCCCTGCAGCAGGCTCAGCGGCATATATACGGGGGCCAGGAAGATGATCAGGAAGACCGGCGTCTGCATCAGCGGGCCCGCCTGGATCGAGCGGAAGCGAAACGCAACGCCCGCCGCCCATCCATACCCCACGAGCACCAGCAGCGCAGCCAGGCCATACAGGCCGAAGATGTCCACGCCGTTGCCCGTGATGCGCATGCCAGTGGCCAGCGCCGCGGCGCTTACCACGCTCAGCGTGATCGCCGAGCGCGACAGCGCGACCAGGGCATAGCCGAGCGCGATTCCCCGGCGGTCCTCCGCCGCCAGCATCAGCCGCCTGGCAAAGCCCATCTCGAAGTCGATGGCCATGGTGAAGCCCGTGAACAGCCCGCCGAACATCGCCGACTGGCACAGCACGAACACGAACTGGAAGGCCGTGTAGCCGGCCGGGAAGTGGAAGCCCGGGACCGAGCCGAGCGCCGTCAGGCCGCCGGCGAAGCTGGCCAGGAACACCAGCGGAAACACCAGCGAGGGGACGAACAGGTCCGGCCGGCGCACATACGTGTGCAGGCTCCGCCAGGCGATGATGCTCGCCACCCGCCACAGCCCGCCGCCGCTCGCCGGGGCGTCGGCGGGGGGGAGCGCGCTCGTCTCGGCGGGGGCGCTCACGTCCGTTGCATCCTCGTGCGCAGGGCCCCCGCCACCGCCAGCAGGGAGACGAGCGTCAGGCCGATCGCGACCGCGAAGCCCCGCCAGATCGCCGTTCCGTCCCAGCCGAAGATGAACAGGCTGCGAAAGCCCTCGATCAGATAGGAGATCGGGTTCCAGTTGGCCACCGTGTGAAACCAGCCCGTGCGCAGCAGGTTGCGCGGCAGGTTGCTCGAGGACAGGAAGATGAACACGAAGAACAGCGGGAACAGCCCCTGCACAGCCTCGCCCGAGCCGGTGCGAAGCGCCGCAGCGCAGCCCAGGGCGCCGAAGCCCACGGCCGTGATCGCCCCCAGCACGAGGATCACCAGCGCGCCGCCGAAGCCCGCCTCCAGGTGCGCCCCCGCCAGCAGGCTCATGAGGATGTAGACCGCCGACTGCAATAGCCCGAGCGCCGCAACCCCCACCAGCAGGCCCGCGATCAGGGACACCCGCCGCAGGGGTGTGAGTGCCAGGCGGTTGAAGAAGCCGTCCTCGATGTCCTCTGCCAGGTTGGTGCCCGTGTTGATCAGCGCGAACATCCCTCCCTGGATGAACGCCACGGCGATCGCAAACGACACGTAGGAGTGGGTGGGAAAGCCCGGCAGGCGCGTGGCCGCCTTCAGGCCGCTGGCGTTCACCGCCAGCAGGATCAGCGGGAAGAAGACGATCGGGAACAGCTGGAATGGCTGGCGCAGCGTCTTCAGCAGCGAGCGCCTCGCCAGCGCTCCCACCTGCGTGGACAGCGTGCCCCTCATGCGCCCGCCACAGCGTCCGCCGTCTGCTCGCCCTGCTCGCCTGAGCTCGCCGCCGCGCCATCGCCGGCGCCCTCCAGCGAGCGCCCGGTCTTGGCCAGGAAGACATCATCCAGCGTGGGGGAGTGCAGGCGCAGGTCCGCGATCTTCAGGCCCTCCGAATCGAGCGTGCGCACGATCTCCGCCAGGTCGCCAACGCCCTCCGGCAGCTGCGCCGCCACGCCGTTGGGGGACGCCGCCGCGGCCTCCCCGAAGCGGTGCAGGACCGCCGCCAGGCGCTCGCGATCGCCCGGATCCTCAGGGACCGCTTCCACGCTCGGGCGCCCGATCTCAGCCTTGAGCGCCGCAGGCGTGCCCTCGGCCACGATCCTGCCGCGGTCGATGATCCCCACCCTGTCTGCCAGCACGTCCGCCTCCTCCAGGTACTGGGTGGTGAGGAACACCGTCACGCCATCGCCCGCCAGGCGCCTGACCTCATCCCACAGTGCCGCACGGCTCTGCGGGTCAAGGCCCGTGGTGGGCTCGTCCAGGAACAGCAGCCGCGGGCCATGCACCAGCGCCAGGCCCAGGTCCAGGCGGCGCTTCATCCCGCCCGAGTAGCCGCCCACCTTGCGATCGGCCGCGTCTGTCAGCCCGACCCGCTCGAGCAGCTCCGTGCCGCGCCGTTCGCGCTCGGCCTTGCCCAGGCCGTGCAGCGCGCTCTGCAGGCGCATGTGCTCGCGGCCGGTCAGGAACGGGTCCAGCGCGGACTCCTGCAGCGAGGCGCCGATCGCGCGGCGGACCTCTGCGCCCTGGTGCACAACGTCCAGGCCGGCCACGCGGGCGCGGCCGGAGGTGGGGGGAAGCAGCGTCGTGAGCACCAGCACGGTGGTGGACTTGCCCGCACCGTTGGGTCCCAGGAAGCCGTAGATCTCACCGGGGGCCACGCGCAGGTCGATTCCGTCCACCGCGCGCACGCCGCCCTTGAAGTCGCGGACCAGTCCCTCGACCTCGATGCCGTTCTCGCCCATCGCCTCAGCGCTCACAGCGCCGCCGCCTCGGGGTTGGGCCGAGCGCTCGGAATACGCAGCAGTCCCGCCACCGGCAGCGCCAGCCACCGGTTCCAGCGCCCGAGCAGCGACACCAGCGCCGGCAGCCGGTCGTGCTCCTCGCGCACGCGGGCGAGGATGAAGACCTCATAGTCCATCGAGAGGCCGAAGAGGAACGCGAACACCATCAGTGGAATCCAGAAGGTGATAGCACCGGTGGCCGGCAGCCCGAACAGGTGAGCACGACCAGCGCGAAGCTCGGCATGCTCGCCGGCAGGCGATCAGGGCTCCCGTAATGGCCGGGGGATGTGGGATACGCTGCGAAAATGCGGTCCGCACCGTTGCGCAAGGCAGTTCCAGCGCCGCTCAAGCGGCCGCTCGTCTGGCTGGTGGGCTGGGTCTACTGGGCACGGCGACACGCGAGGCAACGGCTCGGTAGGAGCCACCCCTCACGCGGATTGGCCGGCCCTGCACCAGCTGCTACGGGGGACTTGCTCGGGACCTTGCCGGTGGATGCCCCCGACTCGGTGCTGGCCAGGAACGAGCATGGCATCTACTGCGTCCCCCGTTCCTCTCAACACCGGCCCGTCGCCCAGGCGATCCTCCAATCGCAGGTCTGGGAGTCCGAGACGCTCGACCTGGTGCGCGGTGCCGACAGCAGCGGCGACATCGTGCACGCGGGCACGTTCTTCGGCGACTTCATCCCAGCACTCGCGCGCTCTCGCACCGACGGCGCGGTCGTGTGGGCCTTCGAGCCGGGAGATGAGAACTACCGCTGCTCTGAGATCACGACGACGCTCAACGATCTCGAGAACGTGGTGCTCACCCACGCGGGCCTTGACGCGAAGGGAGGCAAGGCACTGCTGGCGACCGGCGATCGCGAGGGTCTGCCGCTTGGCGGCGCCAGTCGCCTCATCACCGATCCCACACGAGCGCGCTGGTGGGCCAACGAGGAGGTGCAGCTGGCGACTGTCGATGAGACGGTGGGAAGTGATCGGCGGGTGGCTGTCATGCAGCTTGACGTCGAGGGTCACGAGCAGGAGGCACTTGCTGGTGCGCTGCGCACGATCGAGCGCTGCCGACCCCTGATCGTGCTGGAGACTTTGCCCGAGGCCGCCTGGATCGAGGAGAATCTCGCGCCGCTCGGCTATCAGCTCGAGGGCTCGGTCAACCGGAACTTCGTGCTGCGCTGTAGCTGAAGGGCAACTGAGTGCCGCGCCGGCGCGCATGACATGGCGGGGGGGATGCGTCGTCTCTCTGTGCGAAGGGTCGCAGAGGGCTGCGCGCTGGCAGCCTGACTCAACTCAGTACGGGGCGCCTGGGCTCCGGTGTCCCAGCAACGGTGGAAGAGCATCCCAGCCACGTCGCATCGCCACCTTGATAGCGAGGTTCCTCGCGAGATACGGCAGCTTCGCGAGCATCCGGCCACGACCGATCATGACGCCGACGGCGGACGGTGACGGTGATCGCTGGAAGCGCACCAGCGACCCGGAGGAGCCGGTGTAGCGATAGTCGCGACTGGCGAACATCTCGGCAAAGACAGCTCGGGTTACGCCGGGGGAGGAGTACGCGTCGTGCAGGAGGATGGTTGCCGTCGGGGATAGGTGTGGCCGCCAAGCCGCGAGATCGGTCTTGACGCTCGGGTAGTCATGGGCGCCGTCCACGAAGAGCAGGCCTACCGGGCCCGAGGACCAGTTGTCGCCTGCGTTGGCGCCGTAGTCGCGTATGAGCGTCACGGCGTCGCCGAGGCCGTTCTGCGCGAGGTTCTCGTTGAAGGTGTCCAGCGCGTCATTGCCGCCACCCCAGCGTGGGTCGCCGAACGGGTCGATGGCGATGAGCTGAGCCGATGGGCTCTTGGCCTTGGCGAGGATGATCGTGGACCGGCCGTGGTGGCTGCCGATCTCCACAATGGCCTCGCCGGCGGACACTGCCGAGGCGGCGTCGTAGAGCATTCGGGCCTGCCCTTCGGTGAGCCAGCCATCGATGCTCGAGACCGATTGCAGAGTCTCCGCGAAGGACGTCATTGGGGTGATCTCCGATCGGTTCTGCCGGCTGCGCAAGCCCAAATCCTAGCTGAACCGGCGCAAGGCGAAGGGCCAGGCCTGCTGGGGAGCGGCGGCACCTCGGAGTGCTGATGCTCGTCTGACGCGCCCTGTGGCGGCCTGTTGGGCAGAAGGGACATGGCGGGGGCAGGATTCGAACCTGCGAAGGCAGAGCCAACGCGTTTACAG
>DAINPC010000185.1:0-4798 GCA_036743695.1 Solirubrobacteraceae bacterium
GGAGTAGGCGCTCGCGCGGGATCGCGCGGCTCCGTGGGTAGGAGTTGGCGAGAACGGGTAGACCCCTTCTATCCGGCATGAGGCGTCCTTTGGCCCGCCGGGCGAGAAGCGCTAGTTCTACAAGGAGGTGGAGATGTGCTCCAGATCGCAATGACGTCCTACGCCCGCGCCGCTGCACTGGCGCTGCTCGCAAGCGCAACCATCGCCGTTGCCGCGCCCGCCGCGCAGGCCGCGTTCGGAGTCACGGAAGCCAACTTCGAAGCGGCGACCTGTACGGAAACCGGCTGCACCTATGCAAGCCCGGCGAACAAGTTCTTCACGCAGGCGGCGGGTCACCCACCGTGGGGCGTCACGCGGTTCGAACTGAACCACGACAGCAGCAGGGTCCCGGACGGGAAACCCCTACGGAGGATTCGCGTCGATGTGCCGCCTGGCTTGGCCGCTAATCCAGTGGCCCTTCCGACGTGCACTGTCGCGCAGTTCAACACAAACCCGAAAGGCTGCCCGTCCGGGAGCCAAGTCGGAACGACCGAACTGGAAGCCGTCCTGGAAGCCGCCCCGCCGATCAAGGTCGTTCTTCCCAAGCTCAGCGGCACCGTATACAACCTCGACACGCCGCCCGGCCTCCCGCTTGACTTTGGCATCGACGTGGAACCGGCCGGAGCGCTCGTAACTCCAGTCCATCTGTTTCTCGAAGGCCACGTCGACTGGAGTGGCGACTACCACGAGTACTTCGAAATCAACAAGGTCCCCGATGAAGGCGAAATTGCCGGTGGCATAAAACGGCCCCTCGTTGTGCTGATGTCGAAACTGAACTTCAACGGGAATGCCGGCCAGGGAGACTTCCTGACGCTTCCGAGCGTCTGCTCGAGCAGCACGACCTCCCACCTGGAAGTCGAATCCTACACCGGGGAAATCTCGCGAACGGAAACGCACACGCCGGTCGGGGTCGACGGTTGCGACAAAGTGCCGTTCAAACCGACCACCACGGTCAGCCCCGAAACCTCGGCGTACGACCAGCCGGATGGCGCTACGACGGTCGTCAAGGCTCCCCAGAACGTCAGCGCCGGGGACATCAACACATCCGACATCCGCGACGCGCACGTCACGCTGCCCGAAGGCCTCACTCTCAACCCGGCGGCCGCGCACGGGCTTGAAGCATGTTCGGCCGCTCAGATCGGGATCGGGACAAGGAACGCCGTCGCCTGCCCCCCTGGCTCCAAAGTCGGGACCGTGGCGATCGAAACGGATCTCCCCCCCGGCTCGCTCACCGGCAGCGTCTATCTCGGCAGCCCGAGCGGTGGCCCCATCACGGATCCGCCCTACACGATCTACCTGGTCGCCGAGAACCCCAACGTGGACGTCTCGGTCAGGCTGCAGGGCTCGGTCACCCCCAATCCGAGCACGGGCCGGCTGGAAGTGACGTTCGCCAACAACCCGCAGCTTCCGTTCAGCGAACTGCGCTTGAGCTTGAACGGCGGCGCACACGCGCCGCTCGCCAACCCGCTGGTATGCGTTGGCGCATCGACGGACTTCCTGTTCACGCCATACACCGGCGGCGCCGCGGCCGCAGGCTCGACGCCGTTCGACACCACCGGGTGCCCCTCGCCGCTGCCCTTCTCGCTCGCCCAGAGCACCCAGAACAGCTCTCCGAACGCCGGCGCCTACACCGACTACACGTTCAGCCTCGCGCGCCCGGACGGACAGCAATACCTGTCCCAGCTCAAGACCATCCTGCCCGCCGGGCTCGTCGGCGCGATCCCGTCGGTGACGCTGTGCGGCGAACCGCAGGCGCAGGCGGGAGCGTGCCCGGCCGCGAGCCAGATCGGCTCGGCGATGGCCAACGTAGGTGCTGGCGACCCATACCCGTTCACCGGCCCCGTCTTCCTCACGGGCCCATACGGCGGCGCCCCCTACGGCCTGTCGATTCCCGTGGAGGCCGCGGCCGGCCCGTTCGACCTGGGCAGGGTCACCACACGGGTGGCGATCAGCATCGATCCGTATACGGGCCGCGTAATCGCGACGAGCTCACTGCCAACGATAGTCAAGGGCGTACCGCTGAGACTGCGGAGCCTCAGCGTCGCCATCAACCGCGCCAGCTTCCTGTTCAATCCCACCAACTGCGGCGTGCTGGCCACGGAATCGCTGCTGACCTCCACGCTCAGCGCGACGCTACAGGTGTCGAGCCCGTTCCAGGTGCAACGATGCGCCGCGCTCGCATTCAAGCCGACCTTCAAGGCGGCCACGAGCTCCAAGGCGTCCAAAAAAGGCGGAGCGAGCCTGCAGGTGAACGTCACCCAGGGAGCCCACCAGGCGAACATCCGCTCGGTCGTCACACAGCTGCCGCTGGCGCTGCCCTCGCGGCTGAGCACCCTGCAGAAAGCGTGCGCGGAAGCGACGTTCGCCGCCAACCCCCTCTCCTGCCCGGCCGCGTCCCGGGTCGGTAGCGCCACGGTCGCCACGCCCGTGCTGCCGGCCAAGCTGACCGGCCCGGCCTACCTCGTCTCCCACGGCGGGGCGGCGTTTCCCGACCTGGACCTCATCCTGGAGGGCAGCGGCGTACGGGTCATCCTGGTCGGCAACACCAACATCAAGCGCGGGATCACCACCTCCACCTTCGCCTCGATCCCGGACGTGCCCGCCTCGAGCTTCTCGCTGAGCCTGCCGATGGGCCCCAACTCGGCGCTCGCGGCCTACGGCAACCTGTGCCTCAAGCCGCTGCTCATGCCGACCACCATCACCGCCCAGAGCGGCGCGCGGTTCAAACAGAGCACGCGCCTCGCCGTGAGCGGCTGCGGCGTTCGGATACTCAGCCACCGGGTCGTCGGCCACAACCTCCTGCTCAAGCTCAGCACGCGCTCGGCTGGCGGCCTGACTGTCAAGGGGAAGTACCTGCCGACGACGCACCGGCGCGTGGGCAAGGGCGCCACGGTCACGATCAAGGTGCCCCTCACCCGGGCCGGCCTGCGGGCGCTGCGCAGGCACCACCCGCTGAAGCTGACCGTGCGCGTGTCCTTCGTGCCCAAGCTCAAGGGCGAGTCGCGGTCGGCCGCAGCCACGACCGTCAAGTTCAGACGCTAGCTCCGCGACCGCGCGAGCCTCCGGCCGGGGGGGGCTCGCACAAGGGCGGGCCTTGCTCTAGCGTTGCGCAATCTGGTGCCCAGGCGCGACGCGAAAGACATGAGGACCGCCCGCCGGGCCGCCGCGCTCGCCCTCACCTCCGCGCTCGTCCTCACAGCCGCGCTCGCCCTGGCGCCTGTGCATGCCGGGCTCGGCTCGACCGCGAGCGCGACCGCGAGCGCGAGCGCGAGCGCCGCGACCGTGCAGATCCTTGTGGCGGCTGCGCCGGCGGAGCTGACCCTCGGCGCGACGCTCACCGTCAACGGCACCCTCGGCCCACCCTCCGAAGCGCCCGTGGCGCTGCAGGCCGACCCCTATCCCTTCCGCGGCTTCACCACCGTGGCCCGCTCGAGAAGCGCGGCCGACGGCAGCTTCTCGTTTGCACCCGTGCGACCCGACCGCAACACCCGCCTGCGGGTCATCCTGGAAGGCCCCGCGACGCCCGGGGCGCCCACCACTCCCGGCGCCCTGGCGGCGATGAGCGCTGTGCTGGCGGTAACGGTGGATCCGCGCGTGGCCATCAACGCCCGCACGCTCGGCCCCGGGCAGACGCGCCTGAGCATCCTCATCGGGCACACCGTCCACGGCGGCAGCTCGGCGCCCGTCAGCGCGTCGTGGTTCCTGGCCGCGCGGGGCACGCGCGTATTCCGCCTGGCGGCGGTCACCTCCACGCGTGAGATCGCCTCGGGCGCGACCTACGCCAGCGCCACCGTCGACCCCCCATCCAAGCGCTTCGTCTACAGGGTCTGCCTGAACCCCGGCTGGGAAGCGGCGATGGGCCGGTCCGCAGCCCACGGTCGATGCCCCGCACAGGACTACGCCGTGCGCCGCAACGTCGGCCGCGCGACTGCGGCGATCGAGTACGGCGGCGAAGGCAGGGGCATCCCGCTGGCGCCCTACCCGTCCGCGGGGGCGATCGCCGCGGCGAGCAGCTACCTCGCGGGGCGCGCCGGGCGCACCTCCTTCGCGGTGGTGGACAGCAGCGGACGCCTCAGCGGCCTGCGCCTGCGCGAGCACTTCGAGACGGCCAGCGTGGTCAAGGTGATGATGCTGGTGGCGTTTCTGCAGATGCGCAGCGCCGAGCATCGCGGGCTGAGCGCCGCGGACACCTCGCTGCTGTATCCGATGATCCACATCTCCGACAACAACGCCGCCTCGGCCGTGTTCGGGATCGTGGGCAGCGCGGCCGTCTCGCGCGTGGCGCGGGAATCGGGCATGAGCGACTATGCGCCCGGCGTCGGCTGGTGGGCGTTCACGCAGAGCTCCGCTGCCGACCAGGCGCGCTTCTTCTTCGACCTCCCCCGCCTGATCCCCACGCAGTTCTACGCCTACGCCCGCGGGCTGCTCGCGGGGATCGAGCCGTCGCAGAGCTGGGGCGTTCCGCCGGTGGCGCGGCCGCGATGGCAGGTGTTCTTCAAGACCGGTCAGCTGCCCGACCAGGGCCTCTTCAACGAGGTCGCCCGCCTGGAGCGGCCCGGCCTGAGCTTCACGGTCGCGGTGTTCACGGACGGCGACCCGTCGATGTCCTACGGCCAGCAGACGATCGAAGGCCTCGCCGCGACGCTGCTGGCGCACGCGCCGTGAGCGCACTGGTCTTCCGCGAGCGCGCGGCCGCGGGCGAGCCGACGGGGCTGCTCGTGCTGCACCACGGACGCGGGGCGGACGAGCACGACCTGCT
>DAINPC010000186.1:0-1233 GCA_036743695.1 Solirubrobacteraceae bacterium
CCTGGCGTTGATGACAGCGGCCGAATGCGCTGCGCATGAGCGCTCGGAGGTGCAGCTGAGCCTGATCACTCCCGAGCAGGAGCCGCTCGCGATCTTCGGCAATCCCGCGAGCATCGCGGTCCGCCGGCTCCTGGACGAATGCGGGGTGACGTTGCACACAAGCAGCTACGGGGTGCCCGGTCGTCGTGGATGGCTTGACATCTCCCCGGGGGATCGTGTTATGCGCATGGACCGCGTCGTCACCGAGCCGCGCCTGGTCGGCCCAAGGCTGCGCGGCATTCCCTGCGGAGAGCACGGGTTCATCCACACCGACGCCCACGGCAGGCTCGACGGCCTGGATGGCGTGTTCGCCGCGGGTGACGCGACGGCCTTTCCCGTCAAGCAGGGTGGCCTGGCCGCCCAGCAGGCCGACGCCGTCGCCGAAGCGATCGCGGCCTCAGTGGGCGCCGAGATCGATCCGCAGCCGTTTCGGCCGGTCCTCCGCGGGCTCCTGCTGACCGGCAGGGCGCCACGCTATCTTCGCGCGGACATCAGCGGCAGCGCGGGCGATGACTCGAGCATCTCGAGCAGCCCCATGTGGTGGCCGCCAGACAAGATCTGCGGGTGCTACCTCGCGCCCTACCTCTCAAGCCAGGTCGGTGATGCCGCCGACGTCATGCCCCACGACGCGGATGCGATTCCCGTCGAGACCACGCTCGATCCGATAGCTCCGGGCGCATCGTCCCCCTACCGAAAGCTCACGGACCTGCCGCGCCGTTGAGGCTCGACCGACAGCACACCGATGCACATTCCCCGAACAGGAGGCAACCGATGCCAATAGCAACGCGCAAAGCCGAGATCCTCTGGGACGGACCGCTCGCACGCGGCAGCGGGACGCTGTCGAGCGCAAGCGGCGCGCTCGCCGCGCTGCCGGTGACGTGGGCGGCACGGACCGAGCAGCCGGACGGCAAGACGAGCCCCGAGGAGCTGATCGCTGCCGCACACGCGAGCTGCTTCGCGATGGCGCTCGCGCTCGTGCTCGGCGAGAACCACACGCCGCCGCAGCAACTGTCGATCAGCGCCGCCTGCACGCTGGAGGAGGTCGATGGCTCGCCCCGGATAACGATCATCGAGCTCGCCATCCGCGCACAGGTACCCGGGCTCGAACAGACAGACTTCGAGCAGCTCCTCGGGCGGGCGGCCGACCTCTGCCCGGTCTCGAACGCGCTGCGCGGAAATGTCGAGATCAGCGTG
>DAINPC010000186.1:1333-4767 GCA_036743695.1 Solirubrobacteraceae bacterium
CTGCTGGTCCAGGACGGCGTGGTGCGGGGCGTGCGTTCGGGCGATAAGGGCCGTGGCCGCAGCGACGAGCGGCTGGGTAACTTCGAGCCCGGCAGCGACGTGATCGCCCGAATCACGGTGCTCGCCGACGGGGTGTGGGGCCACCTGACCGGCGCGGCGATCAGCGCCTTTGGCCTCGGCGGCGATCCCCAGGTGTGGTCGCTGGGGGTCAAGGAGATCTGGGAGGTGCCCAAGCCGCTGAGAAGGGTGATTCACACGCTGGGCTGGCCGCTGCGGACGGCAGCCAGATACAGGGAGTTCGGGGGCTCATGGATCTACCCGATGGGTGAGGACAGGGTGTCGATCGGGTTCGTCGTAGGCCTGGACTACGCAGACCTCACGCTCTCGTCCACGACATCCTGCAGCAGTTCAAGCTGCATCCACGCATACGGGGCATTCTTGAAGGGGGCAGGCGTATCTCCTGGGGCGCCAAGGCGATCCCCGAGGGCGGCTACTGGACGATGCCACAGCTCACGGCGCCCGGGGTGCTCATCTGCGGCGACGCGGGCGGCATGGTCAACGTACCTGAGCTGAAGGGCATCCACTACGCCATGCACGCGGGCATCCTCGCGGCCGAGCACATCGTCGAGGCGCTCAAGGGCGATTGCACCGACCTGCGCCCCTACGATCACGCCGTTCGCGAGTCGCTGATCGGCCGCGACCTGCACCGCACGCGCAACATGAGGCAGCCGTTCGGCCGCGGATTCTTCATCGGCGGCGCGGTCGCCAACGCCATGGTCGCCACCGGCGGCCGGCTCCCGGGTGGCCACTGGAAGACACAGTCCGACGCTGAGGTGGAGGTGTTCGACGGCGGCCGCAGCGCCGTCTACCCAAAGCCAGACGGCCGCTATACGTTCGACAAGCTCTCGAGCGTGTTCATCAGCGGCAACTCGACCCGTGATGACGCGCCCGACCACATCCGCATCCAGCGCCGCGTCCCGCGCGAGCTCGCGGAGATGTGGCAGTGGATGTGCCCTGCCTGCGTCTACGAGGTTCCCGAGGACGCCCCGGCGGACGGCGAGGTCGATCCTGATCGTCAACTACACCAACTGCGTGCAGTGCGGGGCGACCAGCGCCAAGGGCGGACGCCTGACACCGCCAGAGGGCGGCGACGGGCCCCAATACCGCAACACCTAACGGGGGCCGCCCGCCCGCCTACGCGCCAGGCCTCGGTGGCGACCATGTGCCCCTCTGGACTGTCGCGGGCGCTCGCGCGACCACGAGGAACCCACGATCATGCGAGATCAGGGGGCGCGCTGGCAATGGGTGCAGATGTTGGTGGAGCGTCCTGCGACACGGATCCGCTCGATCGGCGTCCCGCACACCGGGCAGGGCTGGCCCTCGCGGCGGAACACGCGCGCCTGTTCGAGATAGCCCACCTGGCCCCTGGCAGCATTGACGTAATCGGCGAAGCTCGTGCCGCCGTGCTCGATCGCCTGCCCGATGACGGTCCGGATGGCCTCATGCAGCCGGCGCGACTCGGCCATGCTCAGACTGCCTGCCGGGCGCCGCGGGTGAAGCCGGGCGAGGTGCAGCGACTCGTCAGCGTAGATGTTGCCGATCCCGGCTAGCACCGACTGGTCGAGGATGACCGGCTTGACCGGGGCCCGGCGATGGCGCTGCAGCTGCGAGCGAAAGCCGGCGAGCGTGAACGAGTCGCCCAGCGGCTCCGGGCCGAGACGGGCGAGGAATGGGTCGGCTTCGAGCTCCGTCGAGCTGAGCAGCCTGATCCGCCCGAACTTCCGCGCGTCGTTGAAGTACAGCGACCTGTCGCCGCTGAGCCGCAAGACGACGCGGGTCGTCATGTTCGGCATCGCCGCGAGCATGCTGCGCGACGGATGCCCGCCGCCGAACAGCGTGCGGCCGTGCTCGGTCACCACCAGCTGGCCGGTCATCATCAGGTGCACCCACAGATGCGCATCGCTGTCCAGATCGATGATGAGTAGCTTGCCGCGCCGGGCGACCGCGGCGAGCCGGTGTCCGACGAGCAGGCCCTCGAACGCCCGCCGGGGCGCGGCCAGCGACTGTTTCGAGAGCACCTCGACGGACTCGACGCGCCGGCCAAGCACGGTCGCCAGCAACCCGCGTCTGACGGTCTCGACCTCGGGGAGCTCCGGCATGACCTCAGTATCTCGCTGGCGAAGCTCCCCGCGGCTGGCCGCCAGCGCGAGCCCGCGAGGGTGCTGCCCGGAGAGCCGGATCTGCATGCCCGACTGAGAGATGCACTGGTGCGCGCGTTGTGTCGGGAGTGGTCGGCGCTCGAGGAGCGTGCGCTGCTGCCCGTCGCCGTGCATGACCCGGCTCTGCGGATCAGCGCAGACCATCCCTGGCCGTGACAGGGGACCGAGCACAACGACACAAGCGTCCTCGCCGAGCTTTTTCCTACTTATAGTGTGTAAACTGCTCTTAACACAGATCGAGAGGCGTCTCATGAACACAATCGATGCGAACATCACACTCGGGGAGCTCGTCAACGAGAAGCCGGCTTGCATGTCGCTGCTGGAGCGTCTGCGGCTGGACTACTGCTGCGGTGGCGCTCAGACGCTGGCCCAGGCGTGCGCTCGCCGAGGGCTCGATGAGCACACCGTGTGTGCCGTGTTGGAGGCGCTCGAGGAGACTCCGGCCCAGGCGCCCGAGCTCGAGGAACTCGACTGGCGCGACGCCAGCCTCGGCGAGCTGTGCGACCACATCGTCGAACGTCACCACGACGGGCTGCGGCGGGAGCTTCCGCGGATCGAGGAGCTGCTGCGCACCGTCGTGCGCGTGCACGGTCATGGGCATGCCGGACTCCACGATCTGCAGCGGACATTCGCGGGGATGTCCGAAGAGCTCTTGCCGCACCTCGAGCTGGAGGAGCGCATCTTCTTCCCGGCTGTCCGCAAGCTCGAGGTCGATGGAGCCGTGGTCGATGAGCCGCTGATCGAAAAGCACGAGCACGATCACGAGCACGTCGGCGACAGTCTCACAGCGCTTCGCGAGCTAGCGAGCGATTACCGCACGGACGGCGCGTTGTGTGGCACGCACCGGGTGCTGCTGCAGGCGCTGCGGTCGCTGGAGCAGGATCTGCACCAGCACATCCACGAGGAGAACAACGTGCTTCTCCCGCGCGTGCGCGCGCTCAACGCGGCCGCATCGCCTACCGCAGACGGCAGGAGGTGAACCGTGACCAACAATGACGACACCCGCCTTCGACCGCGTGAGGCGAGCTCTGAGCAGACGCTGCCGCGCTGCTGTTGGGCCTGGATCGTCGAGCAGACGCGACGAGGTACAGCGCCACGCCCAGCAGACCGCTCGCTGGCGGCAGCCATGCGCGTGCACCGCGCGCATCTACGCCCACAGCGCATCGGCGCCCTGACGGTCCCTGAGATCCCGATGTCCACCGGTCCGAGGACGGC
>DAINPC010000187.1:0-4762 GCA_036743695.1 Solirubrobacteraceae bacterium
CCTAGAGCCAGCCGCGCTCGGTGGCGATGAGCACGGCCTGCGCGCGATCGACGGCGCCGAGCTTGCCGTAGATGTTGTGCAGGTGGGTGCGCACGGTGCTGGTGGAGAGGGTGAGCTCGTGGGCGATCTGCTTGTAGACCTTGCCCTCGGCGAGCCGCTGGAGCACCCCGAGCTCGCGCCCGGAGAGCGGGCACGGGTCCACATGGCGCTGGCGCTGGCTGGTTGAGCTGGGCAGCTCGTACATGACGCGCCTGATCTCCTTCGGCCCGAGCCCGACGGTGCGGGCGGTCTGCAGCATCTCGGTGGGCGAGACGCGTCCGCCCTGCTCGTAATGGGCGAGCATGTCGGCCAGGCGGATGAATGCCGCCTCGCCCTCCACCTCAGGGTTATGGTGGCGCTCGATTGGGGTGGCGATGCTGGATGGGAGCCCCCACCTGCGCACGAGCACGCCGCCCACGAGCGCGTGGTCCACGCCCAGCTCGCGTCGCTCCTGGTGGATGCGCTCCTCGGGGGTGCGCGCGCCGCGATGGACCTGGGAGGGGTAGCCGGGATAGGCGTGGAGCAGCACGAGCTTGCCGACGTCGTGCAGCAGGCTGGTGACGGTCAGGCGGTCGCGGTCCTCATAGCCCACCTCGGCGGCGAGACGGTCTGCCACGTGCTGGGTGGCGAGGGCGTGCAGGCGGAATCGCTCGGGGGCGCCCTCCCACACGCTGGCGCGCTCGAAGAAGTCGAACGTGCGCACGTGGGTGGCGACGGCCTGGACGGTCTGGGGGGTCAGCAGCTCGACGGCGCCGACGGCCGTGTCCACGTGGGTTCGGCCGTCATTGGCGCGGTTGGCCAGGCGCAGCACGGCGATGATCAGAGCGACGTCGGACTCGACCGCTGAGACCACGTCGGCGGTTGCCACGTGATCCTTGGAGATCACCGACAACAGGCGGTCGCGGGACTCGGCGAGCGCTGGAAAGGCCTCCAGCGCCTCGAAGGCCATGGTCAGCCTCCGTCCGTGGCCCTCGTTCTGATGACGCTCGCCTGTCGGCGCAGCGGATGAGCCGGGACGTGGCGAAGCGGCGGGCTTGCGCCGTGGCTTTGCCTCCTTGGGCTGCTTCTCTGCGTTCAGCTTCTTCGCCGCAACAGTTGCCTGCATTCCGTCAAACCCCTTCCTTGGGCTCGCCGGCCGCCGGGGCCGGTGATTCCGCGTTGGGGTCCTATCGGCAGCAGTGGACGAACGGTTGAGGGCGAGCTCGAGACTCAGCCGCGGCCGAGCGCCCGCTCGATCCGCCGCAACGTCTCCTGGCGGCCGAGCAGCGCGACGCTCTCGAAGATCCCGGGCGAGACGGTGCCGCCGGTGAGCGCGACGCGCAGCGGCTGGTAGACCTCGCGCGGTTTGGCTCTGCGGGCCTCGATCACGCCCGCCAGCGCCGCGCCGACGGATGCCTCGTCGAAGCGCTCTGTGTGCGCCAGGGCAGCGGTAACGTCGGCCAGCGCGGCGCGTCCGTCCTCGCCAAGCCAGCGCTCGCGAGCCTTGGCGTCATCGCCGGGACCGTCCAGCAGCGACCCGGCCAGCGGCCAGAAGTCGGCCAGCGTGTGGATCTTCTCCTGGCTGATGCGCACGAGCGCTTCGAGGTCCCCGCGGCCGGTGAACGCTTCCAGGCGGCGGGTGAGATCGGCAACGGGGAGGTTGCGGATGTGCACGCCGTTCAGCCATCTGAGCTTGACCTCGTCGAAGCGCGCGGGGTTGCGGCTGACGCGATCGAGCGTGAAGCGCTCGATCAGCTCCTCGGTGGAGAGCACGGTCGCGTCGTCGCCGGCGCCCCAGCCGAGCAGCGCGAGGTAGTTGCGCACGGCCGCGGGCAGGTAGCCGGCGTCGCGCAGCTCCTGCACGGAGGCGGCGCCGTGGCGCTTTGAGAGCTTCTTGCCGTCGGGGCCGTGCAGCAGCGGCAGGTGCGCATAGGCGGGCGGCGCCACGTCGGCGCCGAAGCCGACGGCGCGGGCGGCTTCGAGCACGAGCAGCTGCTTGGGCGTGTTGGAGAGGTGATCCTCGCCGCGGACCACGTGGGTGATCCCGGCGTCCAGGTCGTCGATGGCGACGGCGAAGTTGTAGAGCACCGAGCCGTCGGCGCGGGCGATCACGGGGTCGTCCAGATGGACGTGCTCGAAGCGGGTCTCGCCGCGGATGACGTCGTGGACGACAGTGGCGCCGTCGGTTGGCACGCGCAGGCGCACGGCGCCGTCGGCCTCGGAGGAGCCCCTGAAGCCGCGGTCGGCGCCGTAGAGGTCCTTGAACGCCCTGACGTCCTCGGCGGTGGCGTTGGAGCGGTAGGCATGGTCGCCGTCCAGCAGCGCCTGCAGCGCCTCGCGGTGGCGCTCGGAGCGTTCGGTTTGGAGAATTGGGCCCTCGTCCCAGTCGAGCTCCAGCCAGCGCAGCGCGTCCAGGATCTGCTCGATGTTCTCGGGTGTGGAGCGCTCGCGGTCGGTGTCCTCGATGCGCAGCACCAGCGCTCCGCCCTCGTGGCGAGCGAGCAGCCAGTTGAACAGCGCGGTGCGCGCGCCGCCGATGTGCAGCGCCCCGGTGGGCGATGGTGCGAAGCGAACCCTCATAATCCGCTCGCATGCTAATCGGAGCGCACGTCTCGCCCGCGGGCGGCCTGCCCAAGGCGATCGAGCGCGGTGTGGCGCGCGGCTGCCGGGCGATCCAGATCTTCAACCAGTCACCGCGGATGTGGCGGGCGACGGCCTACCGCGGGGAGGACGTGGCGGCGTTCCGCGAGGCGATGCGGGCCAGTCCGGTGGACGCCGTGCTGATCCACGCGGTCTACCTGCTCAACTGCGCGAGCGACGATCCGGACATCAGGGCGAAATCGCTGGCGTCTCTGACTCACTCCCTGCGCGTGGGGGCTGAGATCGGCTGCAGCGGCGTGGTGCTGCACCCGGGCTCGGCCAAGACGGGCGACGTTGCCAGCGCGATCGCGCGCGCGGGCGAGACGATCCGCGAGGCGCTCGCGGACAGCGAGGGCTGCCCGCTGCACCTGGAGAACACGGCGGGCGCGGGCGGCACGCTGGGGCGCTCGATCGAGGAGCTGGCACAGCTGATCGAGGCCGGTGGCGGGGATCGGCGGCTCGGCCTGTGCCTTGACTCCTGCCACCTGTTCGCCTCCGGCTATGACATCCGCACGGTGGCGGGCATGGATGCGACGGTCGCAGAGATCGCCGCCAAGGTAGGCCTGGAGCGCCTGGGCTCGCTGCACCTCAACGACTCGCAGACGGCGCTGGGCTCCAACCGCGACCGCCATGCCAATGTCGGCGAGGGCGAGCTCGGAGAGGATGGCTGCGCGGCGTTCCTGTCGGCGCCGGCGCTGGATGGCCTTGCGTGCGTGCTGGAGACTCCCGGTGAGGATCGCAGCGGGGCCTCGGCCGAGGAAGTGGCGCGCGCGGTGGCGTTGCGCCAGCGCGGCCTGGCTGGGCGCGCCTAGCTACCCGGTCGCGGCGGAGGCGACGGGCGCGAGCGCGTGTTGAAGCTCGGCGAGCAGCGTGGGCGTGTGCCGCACGCGGTGCTCCTGGCCGAGCCGCAGGCGGCGCGTGCCGGTGCTGGTGCGGATCTCCAGGCGCACCTCCGCGGGGCCGGGGAAGTCCTCGATCGCCTGTCCGAGCGCTTCGATGGCGCTCGGCGTCAGGTGGGCCACCTCCACGCTCAGGTGCACGGGGCGCGCGATCGCGGTGGCGGCGGCAGCGGCGGCGTGCGCCTGGGCGCCGGCGCGCTCGATCTCCTCCTGGCTCGGCGCGAAGGACTCCACGCTCTGCACCACTAGGCACGTCTTGCCTGCTTCCTTGTGGTCCACGCGGCCCTTGACCAGCACCACCTCATCCACTGCCAGCGCGGCCTCGTGCTCGGCCAGGGACTTGCCGAACACGAGCAGCTCCACGGCCCCGGCAAGATCGTCGAGCGTGGCGAACATCATGTGGTCGCCGCTGCGGGTGCGGATGCGCTTGGCCTCGGTGATGATTCCGCCGACGGTCACCCAGTCCTTGTCGCGGCGGTCCTCCAGCGCCGAGAGCGGGCAATCCACGCGCGCGCGCAGCACCTCGCGCAGCGGCTTCAGCGGGTGGGCGGAGACGAACAGGCCGATGGCTTCCTTCTCTGCGGCGAGCAGCGCGGGCTGGTCGAGCTCCCCGGTGGGTATTTGGGGATGAACGGGTCGGCCGAGACCGACGCTACCGCCGGGCGCGGCTGCGCCGGGGGCGCCCGGGTGCTCCGAGCCGGCCTGCGCGCCGCCTGTCTGCTCGGGCAGATCGAAGATCGAGCCCTGCCCGATCAGCGCGTCCTGCTGGATCTTCTGGCCGGCTGCCTGGGCCTGCTCGAGGACGGCCAGCATGCCCTTGCGGCTGGCGCCGGTGGAGCCGAGCGCGCCGCACTTGATCAGCGCCTCGATCGCCTTCTTGTTGACCGTGCGGCTGTCCACGCGCTCGCAGAAGTCCCAGATCGAGGTGAACGCGCCGCCCTGCACCCGGGCTCGCTTGATCGCCTCGACGGCCTGGTAGCCCACGCCCTTGACCGCGTCCAGGCCGAAGCGGATGTTTCCCTCCACGACCGTGAACTCGTGGTCAGAGAGGTTGACGTCGGGCGGCAGGATCTCGATCCCCATCTCCTCGCAGCGCGCGACGAAGAACGGCACCTTGTCCTTGGTGGACATCACCGAGGAGATCAGCGCCGCCATGTACTCGGCTGGGTAGTTGGCCTTCAGCCAGGCGGTCCGGTAGGCGATCA
>DAINPC010000188.1:0-4706 GCA_036743695.1 Solirubrobacteraceae bacterium
CGAGCCCCATCTCTCGCACCACCACGGAGAGCACTACCACCACGGTTGTCACGTCGCTGCCGGCGTACCTCAATGCACCGAGTAGACCGAGCCGCACCTCAAGACATCGCCCCTAGCCCCGCTCCTGGTCGCTGATCCAGCCCCACCCGCGAGCGTGATGGGCTCCCTGCCACGAAGTAGCGGGGCCAGATCGTTCGCCGCCCCGAGCGCTCGGCCGAGATTTCGCCACGCTGGAGCTCTGGGATGGGCGGTGCTGGCCACAGGGCGTTCGTGGCGTCAACGAGGACCGCGACGGCAAGGGTGGTCCCGTCGAGAGTGTATGTCGCGTTCGCACACGCCAGGAACGCTCCGGGTTGGTGGCGTGGCCACGGCACGGGCGTCGTGACCGTCTGGAGTCAACGGGACCAAGTGCGGGACCGATGAGGCCCGCACGGCGCGCGGTGCTGTGCCCGGGTTGCGCGGGTTCACAGCGATCTGTGGCAGATGCTCGACGGCGGTTTCGCGGGAGATCTCCGGTTGGGGGATTTCGTGGCCGCTCGAATCAAAGAGCTTCGGGAGCTTGGGGGGCCTGATTGCTCTCCGTTGTCGCTCAGTCCGAGGCGTTGCCAGTCCAGGCCGTCGTCGACGCGGAAGCTGGAGACTGAGAGCTACTATCCCGGCGTCGACAAGCTCGAACAGCAAGATAGGCATGGTGACCAGCGAGATGGCTCCCGCCGTCCGCGCCACCGGGCCCGATCTCGAATACGGCGGCCTGCGCGTCGCGCAGCACCGGCCCTAGGAAGCCCGTGAGCGAAGCCACCGAGCCCACTCCAGACGGTCTTGCCCCCGCGACCGCGCCCACCGCCGGCGACGACAGGCCGCGGCGCGGACTCGCTCGCGGCTTGCCACGCAACGTGGTGGTGTTGTCCTGGGTCAGCTTCTTCCAGGACGCCGCATCCGAGCTGCTGTATCCCATCTTCCCGCTGTTCATCACCGTCACCTTGGGTGCGCCCGCCTCGGCCCTCGGTCTCATCGAGGGCGTCGCCGAGGGCACGGCGTCGGTGGGCAAGGCGCTGTCGGGACGGCTCGCCGACCGGTTCCGGCGGCGACCGCTCATCGCGCTGGGGTACGGCATATCGTCTGCCGCCAAACCGCTCATCGGGCTTGCCGGCGTGTGGCCGGTCGCCCTCGGTGGCCGCTTCGTCGACCGCGTCGGCAAGGGCCTGCGCACAAGCCCCCGCGACGCCCTACTGGCCGCGGACACGCCACCCGAGATCCGCGGCCGCGCGTTCGGCTTTCACCGCGCCGCCGACACCGCGGGAGCCGTCGTCGGCCCACTGCTCGGGCTCGCCCTCTACGAGGCGTTCAACCACCACCTACGGCCGCTGTTCTTTGTCGCCGCGCTCCCCGCCGCCATCAGCGTCGTGCTCATCGCGTTCGTGCGCGAGCATCCGCCCGCTGCCACGCTGCCGACCCCCAGCCGGCCTGCCGCCGCCGCGGCCGTCTCGCCGGCCGCGCTTCCGCGTGCATACTGGCGGCTGGTCATCGCTCTCGCCGTCTTCGGGCTGGCGAACTTCTCCGACGCGCTGCTCATCCTGCGCGCCAAGGAGCTCGGGCTGAGCTTCGTCAGCATCATCGTGGTCTACGCCCTCTACAACGCCAGCTATGCGGCGCTCAGCCTCCCGGCCGGCATCGTCTCCGACCGGCTTCCTCGCCGAGTCGTCTACGGCACGGGCCTCGTCATCTTCGCCGTCGCCTATCTCGGACTCGGCTTGGTCCACAGTCCCGGCTGGGTCTGGGTGCTGCTGCCCGTCTATGGGGCGTACACCGCCTTGACCGACGGGGTGGGCAAGGCCTGGGTCGCGGACCTGCTCCCAGCCCGAGCAATGGGCACCGGCCTCGGCCTCTTCCAGGGCATCACCGGCGGCTGCGCGCTCGTGGCCAGCATCTGGGCTGGCCTGGCCTGGAACGGCAACGGCCGCCTGCCGCTCCAGGTCTCCGGCGCCATCGTCGCCGCGCTCGCACTCCTGCTGCTGGTTGCTGGACGCCAGCTTGACGTCGGCGAGGCGACCGTCAACTGAGTCTGGCCAATAAACCGCCCCGCATACCCAACCTCGTGCGGGCTGCGATTCTCGGTACCCATCCGGTGCCTTCTTGGGGGGAGCGGGGAATGGCGTCGCTCCCCCCAAGCCTTACGCAAAATCATCCATTTGCAGTCACTTCTTCGTGCCGGAGGAGGGATTCGAACCCCCGACACGCGGATTACGATCGCTGGGTCGGCGTTGGGGGGAAGTGCGGGCGGTTGCGAATTTCCCCGCTACGCCACGTTCTTGGACGCTGGCGAAATCCCCGAGCTCGGGCTCCGAGACCTTCGGCGACCCGGGCGATAAGCCGCACTCGCCGGGATCGTCGTCGAGGTCGAGGCCGATTATGCTTCCCACCCCCCGGGACGCAACAGGAAGGAATCGAGTGTCTTTCGCGGTCTCGCTCTCGCAACTGCTCTTGGCCGTGGTGTTCGCGGTGGCCGCGGTCGCCAAGCTGGCAGACCGCTCCGGCACCCGACGTGCGATCGAGGCGTTCGGGGCGCCGCCGCGCAGCGCCCCCGCGGGCGCGCTGCTGCTGCCGATCGCGGAGCTCGCGATCGCCGCGGCACTGGTTCCGGCCGCCACGGCCCGATGGGGCGCGTTGGCCGCGGTGGCGCTTCTGGTGATCTTCAGCGTTGCGATAGCCCGAGCTCTGCGGGCGGGGTCCGCACCCGACTGCAACTGCTTCGGGGGGCTCACCCAGACCGAGGTGGGGCGCGGAACGTTGATTCGCAACCTGCTCCTCGGCGGCATCGCCGCGTTCGTCGCGCTGAGCGCGAGCGGACAGCCGGTGGGCGCATTCCACTGGGTCACCATCCCGGCGGCGAGGGATCGCCCGGCCATCGTCGTCATGGTCGCCTGCCTCGCCGGCGTGGGGTGGCTCTGCTGGCAGTTGTTGCGGCAGAACGGCAGGCTGCTCCTGCGCCTCGAGGCCGAGGGCGTTGGGACGAGCCCCCCGAGGGCGGGCGCGAAGGCGCTGCCACCGCTTGAGCCGGGGACGGCCGCTCCCCGTTTCGCCGGCCGGGATCTCCACGGCGAGCCGGTCTCGCTCGACTCTTTGCTCGCGCCGGGTCGCCCGGTCGCGCTCTTCTTCACCGATCCCGGCTGCGGGGCCTGCGAGTCGGCTCTCGACGCGGTCGCGCGAGCTCAGCGCGAGCGCGCGGGCGAGTTGACGCTGGCCGTGATCAGCAGCGGTAGTATCGATCGCATCGAGGAGAAGGCGGCTCAGTTCGGGTTGGATCGCGTTGTTCCCCAGGGCGACGAGGCGCTCTTCGACGCCTACCGCGTCTATGGAGTTCCCGGCGTTGTCGAGATCGACGAGGAGGGGTCTCTCTCAAGGCCCGCCGCGCTCGGCATCGACGCGGTCCGTGAGGTGGTTCTCGGCACCGCCCCCAGCCGGCCCCATGAGCGCGTGGGGCTGGTAGCCCGATGAGCCCAACCCGAAGCAGCGGAGAAGTCAAGGCGTCCGCGGTTTCGGCGGCGATCGACCCCTTCCGCACCCGGCTGGCCGACGACGCAAGGGACTTCACCGTGGCTCTGCTCGCACTCGCGAAGTCAAACACCAAGAACAGCGGCTCTTTCAACCAGCCCTCGCCGCAGGATAAGGCGGCACTGAAGGCATTGGCCCGTTGGCGACGCGACGCGCAGCACGCTCTGCACCGGGTCGGGACCGTGGCCTCCGGTGCGCACGGCAGGAAGCTCGCGGAGAAGTGGCTGAAGGCTCTGGTCGCCGCCCTGGACCTCCAGCGCCAGGCACTGTCGCTCGTCGACCCCAATCAGGCAGCTAATGCGGCTCGCTCCGCGGGCGAGCGAACCGCGGAATACCTCCGCCTCGAAAACAGCCTCGACAAGGAGCTCGCGTGAGCCAAAGGTCGAAGGACGGATACCGGTGGCTGGACTCGCTCGCCCGCTGGTCGGCTCGTGGCCGCGACGATGCCCGCCCGCCCGCGGCCCTCGACGGGGACGTCTCCGTCGTCGCCGGCGGCACGACCCGCCGGACCGCGCTGCGGACGGCCGCGGGAGCGGGAGCCGTCGCCCTCTTTGCGCCGATGCGGCTGCTGCAACCGTCGATCGCCGGCGCCGCATCGACGCAGCTTGCGGAATGCAAGTCAGCGAGCAACGAGATGGCCTATGGCGATTTCGAGGCCTGCGCCAAGACTCCCCTGGCGGAATACGACGCAGCCTCGACGTTCATCGGCCAAGCAAGGAAGCTGCTGCGGGGTGCGAAGACGGCGGCGGAGCGCAGGCGCCTGCAGAAGGTCATCGACTTCCAGAGCCGGCGGCGAAAGGGAGCCCTGAATGACATGGGGTTCTGCAATAAGTCCTTCCTGTCGGACCGAGCCGAAGGCGACGCCAAGTGTGAAGCGGCGAAGCCGCCGGCGGGAGAAACCGGCGGCGGCGGGACCGGCGGAAGTGGCGGTTGCGAAGCGGGCTACCTGTTGTGCGGCACCTATTGCTGCAACACGGCTTACGCCTTCTGTCAGGGCTGCAGCGGGACCCCGATCTGCTGCCGGATCGAAGGCGCCTGCTGCCCCAGCGGCTGACGAGCGCGGCGCCTCGCCCGGTCGCGCCGGCCGGCACCGGTTAGAGTGGGCAGCCTCCGGGATGTGCCGACAGGTGCGGCTCATCTTGCCTCCATCTTGC
>DAINPC010000189.1:0-4699 GCA_036743695.1 Solirubrobacteraceae bacterium
CAGCAGGATCCGCTCGACCTCCTCGCGGCTGGCCAGGTGGCGCGAGGCGGGCGCTCGACGCGCGTGCTGGCCTGCATCCGCCTGTGCATCCCAGCGTGGCACCGGCCCTCCGAGGTAGACGATGCGGCGAACGCGCGCACGCGCGGCCGCCGCCGCGAAGTTCTCCGCGGCGATCCGCTCGCGCAGCGCAAACGGGGTGCAGCCCGCCGTTGTGCGTTCCATCGAATGGATCAGGTAGTAGGCGACCTCCACGCCCGCCAGTGCGCGATCCAGTCCCGCTCCGCTCAGCGCGTCGCCCTGGAGCACCTCCAGCTCGCCCTCGGACGGAGAACGGTCTGTGCGCGCCAGTGCCTGGCGCACCCGAGCGGGCTCGCGGCCGAACGCGCGGACGGCGTGCCCGTCGCGGCGGAGCCGCGGCACGAGCAGCGAGCCCACGAAGCCGCTGGCGCCGGTGACGAGCATGCGCATCGAAGAGATGATGACGCGGCGAGGCCGGCCGAGCTGAGAACGTCCGGAAAGTGCGGGATATCCAGGGGATCGTCACAGCCACGTGACTCGTTGCAGGCTATTTCCGAGTAAGGAAGTTCTTTTCTCTGCGATTTGCGGAGTGGGCCGCGGCCGTCCCTTGAGTGGCCCCGCGGATGCTGCTTTGATCGCTGTGGCTCTACTCAATCCGATTTCTCAACCGGGGACAGGTGCAGGTGCAGAGAAAGCAGAGTGCGCACGGACCCAAGCGTGCGCCGAAGCGGTCCACGCCCAAGGTCAGCTGTGAGCAGTGCTTCTTCAGGGTCAACCTCCTGTGCGCACTGGAGCTGGCAGAGCCGTGCACGACGTTCCGGCCCAACGAGGCGCAGCTCAAACCGCCGCAGCAGCTGCGGTTCGTCTTTCGTCAGGAGCGCCGCACCCGCGCCGCCTGGGCGTTTCCCTCAGCTCAGGAGCAGGCCGCGCTGCACGCATAGCCGGCGTTATCTCTCGCTCTGCGGGGTATATTGGATGTGACCAGCAAGCTTTCAGGGGAGGCGGTGGCAGCGATGACAGCGAAGGACAGACTGAGCAAGGCCGAACAGGCGGCGCGCGCGGCCCAGAACAATCAGTATCTGCAGCGTCTCATCGAGGATGAGGATCTGCGCTCCAACCTGCGCGCGGCCTACGGCGCGGCACGCAATGCCTACGGGCGCATGAGCAACGGCAAGCCCGCCACCAAGGCGCTGCTCGAGGACCGCAAGCTCCAGGGCGAGATCAAGAGCGCCGTGGACGCGCTGCGGGAAGCCTCCAGCGCGCTGCGCGAGCCCGCCAAGCGGAGCCGCCGCAGCGGCGGCATCGGCCGCTCGCTGCTGTTGCTCGCCGTCGGCGCCGTGCTCGCGCTCGCCCTCAGCGAGGGGCTGCGCTCGAAGGTCCTCGACCTGCTGTTCGGCGCCGAGGAGGAGTTCGACTACAGCTCGACCACCACGCCGGCGACGCCCGCTCCGGCGCCCGTCGCCGGCAGCTAGCCGGGCTCCGGTCCAGAGCGCATGGGGGCAGTGGACGTCACAGCCGTGGAGGACCGCGCCGAGCGCGCCAGCGCCGGCGCGAGGCCCCGCTCGCTGTCCGGTGAGAAGGCCAAGCGCATCGTTGACGCGATGCGCAGCAGCGTCGCCCAGCGCGGCATGGCGGGCTCGACCTTCGACCACGTCTCCCGCGAGGCCGGCGTGTCCAGGGGCCTGCTGCACTACTACTTCGGCACCAAGGAGCGGTTGCTCGTGGAGGCCGTCAGGCGCGACTGCGAGCTGCGCCTGGAGCGCCTGGAGCGCCAGCTCTCCACGGCCAAGACCGCCGACGACTTCATCGGCCTGATGGCGCAGAACCTCCAGGACACCGTGCGCGAGGACCCCGACTTCGTGACGCTCGTGTTCGAGCTGTTCACGCTCTCGCGCCGTCACGAGGACGTCGCCGTCGAGTACGCCGGGCTGATGCGCCGGATGCGCGAGCAGGTCGCCTGCATGCTCGCCGTCGCCCAGCGCGAGGGAATCCTGCGCCTGCACGCCGAGCCCGAGGTGGTCGCCGAGATCCTCTTCTCGCTCGGCGACGGCGTCGCGTTGCGGATGCTCAGCGAGCCCGATCGTGACTTCGGCCCCACGATCAGCGCCGGCATCCTCTGCGCGCGAGCACTGCTGACCGATTGACGCTCCTATAATCGGCGGCCATGCCGATCTATGAGTACCGGCGCCCGGACGGCACGACGTTCGAACTGCAGCAGTCCTTCAGCGAAGATGCCCTGACCGTGGACCCCGACACCGGGGTTCCCGTCGAGCGCGTCCTGCACGCCCCCGCGGTGCACTTCAAGGGCAAAGGCTTCTACAACACGGACTACGGCACCCGCAACCGCCAGCGCGAGACGGCCGCCGCCGCCGAGAAGTCCTCCTCCTCTGAGAAGTCCTCCTCTGAGAAGTCCTCCGGCGAGAAGTCCTCTGGCGAGAAGTCCTCTGGCGAGAAGTCCTCTGGCGAGAAGTCCTCTGGCGAGAAGTCCTCCTCCGGCTCGTCCTCATCCTCGGAGGGCAAGGGCGAGAAGGGCTCGTCCAAGGCAAAGGACTCAAAGCCCGTCGCCGCCAAGCGCTGAGCGCGCGCCCACCCGAGGTGCGCCCGCCGCGGCGCGCCCACCCAGGGTGCGCCAGCCCGCGGCGCGCCGGCCCAGGGTGCGCCCGCCCGCGGCGCGCCGGCCGCGGCTCAGCCGCTGAGGAACTGGGCCACGGCGGCTCGGCGTTCGGATTCGGAGACCGTCAGACCCTGCTCGCCGTCGGCGAGGGTGGTGCTCCCCGACGGCTTCAGCACCCGCGTGGGCGGCGTTCCAGAGATGGCCAGCGCGCCGAACAGGCCGAGCAGCGTGGGGCCGTTCATGTCCGAGATGATCGCCGGCGGAGCGTTCCAGGCGATCAGCGGCAGGCGCAGGAAGCTGGAGGGCGAGAGCAGCCGACTCTTCATGGAGGTGAACAGCGCCTGCTGGTGTTCCTCGCGCTGCAGGTCCGTCTGGCTGGGCGCGCACAGGTTCTCGCGGGTGCGAGCCAGTGCCAGCGCCTGCTTGCCGTCGAGATGGTGGGTGCCCGCGCTCAGCCGCAGCGTGTAGCCGCCGCGGCTGAAGCCGCCGTCGATCCGCGAGATGACGCAGCTGCCGCTGTAGTCGACGCCTCCCATCGCGTCGATCAGCTGGGGGAAGTTTTCGAAGTTCACTTCCACCACGTGGTTGACCGGGATGCCCAGCCAGCGCTTGATCACGGAGATCGACAGCGCGGGCCCGCCGAAGGCGTGGGCGGCGTTGATCTTCTGCAGGCCGTGGCCTGGGATTTCGATCACCGTGTCGCGCGGGATGGACAGCCGCGCCGCGTGTCCGCCGCCGGTGCGGATCAGCATGATCGAGTCCGAGCGGCCCGGACCGGAGGTTTCGGCTCCCGGTTCCTTGCTGTTCTTCTGACGGCGGTCTGAGCCGAGCACCAGGATGTTGTTGGCCGAGGTCAGCGGATAGCCGGCGGGATCGAGCACGGCAGCGACGTTGCTCGGCGGCGAGGTGCGCTCGAAGTGCGAGCTGAGGAGGAACAGGATCAGCGACAGGGCCAGCCAGGCGAGGACGAGCGCCAGCAGGCTGAGCAGTGCGCGTTTGGGCGTCGCCCAGCGCCGCCAGCCCGCCGCCGCGAGAGCGCCTCCGCGCCGGCCGCGGGCGCGCCCCGTGGCGGCGGCGGGGATCCGGGCGCTACCCTCGGGCGGGCGTCCAGGCTGGAGCGCATCTCCTTCCTCACGGTCTCCGAGCAGGCGGCGCCGCGCGCGGTAGCGCGTGTATTGCGGTGGCCGGTCGTGGTCGTCGGGCATCCGGGGGACCTTATATTTGCGGGATGACTGCCACCGAGGCGCCAGCCGGGCGGCTGGTCGTGTGCCCCACCCCGATCGGCAACCTCGAGGATGTCACGCTGCGCGTGCTCACCGTCCTGGCGCAGGCGGAGGTGATCGCGTGCGAGGACACCCGCCACACCAGGGTGCTGCTCGACCGCCACGGGATCTCCACGCGCCTGCTCAGCTTCCACGAGCACAACGAACGCGCGCGCGCCGCCGAGCTGGTGGCGCGGATCGCGCAGGGCGCCGTGGTCGCGCTGGTGTCCGATGCGGGCACCCCGCTGGTGTCCGACCCCGGCTTCGAGCTGCTGCGCGCGTGCCAGGCCGCGGGACTGCCCGTGGAGGTGCTGCCCGGGCCGAGCGCCGTGGTGACCGCGCTCGTCGCCTCGGGCCTGCCCGCCGAGCGCTGGTGCTTCGTCGGTTTCCTGCCGCGCGCCCGCGGCGAGCTGGAGGCTCTGCTGGGCGCCGCGACGGAGACACTCGTCGCGTTCGAGTCGCCCCGCCGCCTGCCCGCCACGCTCGCCCTGCTCGCCGCGCGCGACCCCGAGCGGGCGGTGGCCGTGTGCCGCGAGCTGAGCAAGATCCACGAGGAGGTGCGCCGCGGCAGCGCCGCCGAGCTGGCAGCCCACTACGGCGAGAATCCCCCGCGCGGGGAGGTGGTGCTCGTGTGTGCCGCCGCCGCCCCCGGGCAGGTGGCGCTCGAGGATGCGCTGGCGGCGCTGCACGGCCTGATCGACGCGGGCGCCAAGGCGCGTCCGGCGGCCGCCGTCGTCGCCAAGCTGACAGGGCTCGCCGTCAACGAGCTCTACCGCGAGCTGACGCGCTCCGGCGGGTAGCCTGG
>DAINPC010000190.1:0-4690 GCA_036743695.1 Solirubrobacteraceae bacterium
CGTCTATTGCCTGTGGCCTACTCGAGGCCATGACATCGGTCCGAGTCATGCCAACCTCCCATTGATGGTGTGGTGAACGCTTCGGCTCTTGTTCAGAGCCTCCTTGAATGCTGGTTGCAACCATTCGCTGTGGCAAAGCATCGTCCCTGTTCGCCGTCTTCAGGCTGTCGCCTGCCTTCTCGAGGTCAAGGTGTATCAGTTGCGCCGGTCGCAACATGGCTTCAGGAGCCCTATCTCCCGCGCGTTGGGGACCAGGATACGCTCAGCGCACCGGCTCAAGGGCCGTCTCTCCCGCCGCTGCGGGGGGCAGCTCGGGCTCAGGAAACCTGCACGCGCCCCTCGAGCGTCCCCTCCGCAAGCCTGCCGCGCAGGGCCTTCTTGTCGAACTTGCCCACGCTGGTCTTGGGGATCTCCGCCACGAACGCGAACTCGTCCGGAAGCCACCACTTGGCCACCCGCCCCTGGAGATGCTCCACGAGCTGCTGCGGGCTCGTCTCAGCCTGCTCGCGCAGCACCACGCAGCAGAGCGGGCGCTCCGCCCAGCGCTCGTCCGGCTTGGCGATCACCGCCGCCTCCACCACGTCCGGGTGGGACATCAGCTCGTTCTCGAGCTCCACCGAGGAGATCCACTCGCCTCCGGACTTGATCACGTCCTTGGAGCGATCGGTGATCTGCACGAAGCCCTCCCGGTCAACCGCCGCGATGTCGCCCGTGCGCAGCCAGCCCGAGTCGAACTTCTCATCCGTCGAGTCGTCGCGAAAGTAGCCGGCCGCGATCCAGGGTCCGCGGACCTCGATCTCGCCCGTCGACTGCCCATCCCACGGCACCTCCCCGCCTGCGTCGTCCATGAGGCGCAGCTCCACCCACGGCAGCGGACGCCCCTGCTTGGCGCGCTGGCCCCAGTAGGCGTCGTCCTGCTCGCCCTCCGCCGGTCGCGAGAATGTGGCCACCGGGCTCGTCTCCGTCATCCCCCACGCCTGGAATATGCGTACGCGATGACGCTCCTCGAAGTCCTTCATCAGCTGCCTCGGCACGGCTGAGCCGCCGCAGGTGGCATTCGAGAGCGAGGACAGGTCAACCTCGGGATGCGCCTCCGCGAAGCGCAGCAGGTCAGCGAAGATCGTCGGCACGCAGCCCATCAGCGTTGGGCGCTCGGCGGCAATCAGGGCGGCGAGCGGCTCGGCGCTCAGGAAACGGTCGGGCAGGATCAGATCGGCCCCCGCCAGAGCGGCCCCGTGGGGCAGTCCCCAGGCGTTGGCGTGGAACATCGGCACGACCGCCAGCACGCGATCCGCGCGGCCCAGCCCGAGGCCGTCCTTGACCAGCGTGGCCGTGGAGTGCAGGCTGATCGAGCGGTGCGAATAGAGCACCCCCTTGGGGTTGCCGGTGGTGCCGCTCGTGTAACACAGCGCCGCCGCCTGACGCTCGTCCAGCTCCGGGTAGTCGAACGCTCCCGGACCGGCCTCCTCGAGCAGCTCCTCGTAACGCAGCGCGTTTGGAAGTTGGCCGATCTCGGATCGGTCCGCGTCGCCGTCGCCCATCACCACGAACTGCCCGACCGTCTGAAAGCTCGGCGCGAGCTTCGCGAGCACTCCCACCAGCGAGTCGTCCACGAAGATCAGCTTGTCCTCCGCGTGGTTGACGATGTACGTGAGCTGCTCCTCGAACAGGCGGATGTTGAGGGTGTGAAGCACCGCCCCTACGCACGGGACCGCGAAGTAGAGCTCGAAGTGGCGCTGGTTGTTCCACGCGAACGTTCCCACCCGGTCGCCCTGCTCGACGCCCAGGCGCCTCAGCGCCCGCGCCAGCCTGTCGATGCGGTCATAGACCTCCGCGAAGCTCGCCGTCTCCACCGTCCCCGGCTGCACGTGCGTCGTGACCTTCGCGTCCGGGCTGTTGGAGCGCATCGCCCGGCGGATGTGGTGCAGCGTCAGCGGAAAGTCGTCCTGCATCAGGCTCTGCAGCATCTGCGTCATCCCCTCCGGACTCCCTCGCGCGCGGTCAGCTGGCCAAGCTCATCGTAGATGCCCCGCGTGCGCAGCGCGATGTCGTGCCAGTCGAAGCTCAGGACGTGCTCGGAGGCTTCCGTCACGAGCCTGTCGCGGAGCCCATCGTCCACCAGCAGCCGCTCGATCATCACGCCGAGATGCTCCGCGTCCCCGCCGTTGAAGCGCAACCCCACGCGCTCCCCCAGCGGAACCACCTCCCGCAGGCCACCCGTGTCCGCCACGATGCACGGGCAGCCCGACGCCATCGCCTCCAGGGCCACCAGCCCGAACGGCTCGTAGATCGATGGGACCACGCACAGATCCGCGATCCGGTAGAGCGAATGCAGCACGTCGTCGCCGATCCAGCCGAGGAACGTCCCGTGCTCGCTCAGTCCCAGCCGCTCCGCCTGGGCCTTCAGCTCGGCCTCGTGCGTGCCGCTGCCCGCGACCAGGAAACGCACGTCGCCCACTCCTCCGATCACGTCCGGGAGCGCGTCCAGCGCGAGCTGAAAGCCCTTCTCGTAGACCAGCCGCCCGACCAGCAGCACCAGCTTCTCGTGCGGCTGGGCGAACTCGCTCCGCAGCGCCCGCAGATCGCCCGTGGGGCGCAGTTCGCTCGGGTCCACGCCGTTGGGGATCACCGCCACACGGCGCTCGTCGATGTCGAAGATGTCCGCCACGTGCCCGCGCATGTAGTAGCTGCAGACGATCACGGCGTCCGCGCGGCGGGCCATCCAGCGCTCGACCGAGTGGATGTGCGACTGCGGCTCCTTCGCCACCCAGCCCTGATGGCGTCCGTGCTCGGTGGCGTGGATGGTCGTGATGTAGGGCACGTCCAGCCGGTCCGCCAGCGCCGCCGAGGCGCTGGCCACCAGCCAGTCGTGACCGTGGATCAGGTCATAGGAGTGTTCCTGCGCCAGCGCCTCGCCGGCGGTGAGCATGTCGTGGTTCATCCGCTGCACCCACGCCACGAAGCGGTCCAGGTCGCGGGGCCAGCCGGGCTTGCGGACGCGGTGGACCGTGACCCCGCCGTGCTCCTGCGGGCCGGGCCCCTCCAGCTCCGATTCGCCGCCCACGCCGCGGGTGAGCACGTCCACGGCCACCCCCTGGCGGACGAGCGCCTCGGCGAGCTTTCGCACGTGCCGGGCCAATCCGCCCTCGATCACGGGCGGATACTCCCAGGAGAGGATGAGCACGCGGCCGCTCATCCCAGGACCCTATACCGCCGGAGCGGAACATCCCCTCCCAACGATGCCGTGCGCTCGCGCTCCGCCGGCCTCCACCGCGTCGCGCCTCCGCGCGTTCGAGCCGCCTGCCGCCCTCGCCGGGCGATAGCGTGGACTCTTCGTGCATGTGCGCCAACTCCTCTCGGCCGGTCGCGCTCGCTCGGAGCCCGACCGGCCACCCTCCGCCAGTGGCAGTCAGCGTACAGTCGAAACGGAATGGGTGCGGTAATCGGAACCGCCTCCCAGGGCTCCCCGTCGCTAGGGTGAGGGTGAGCTCCTCCGCCGGCCTGGGACCTCCACGAGGCAGCCGGCCCGCTCGCCCGCGCCGATGATCGCAAGCGTCCTCAGAACCGTCGGAGAAGGGCTCTCCAACGCGCTCCTGACGGCCTGGGAGGTCTGGTGGGCGCTGGTGCTGGGCTTTGCCGTCCCCGGCATCGTCCAGGCGTGGGTACCGCGCGAGCGGATCCAGTCGGCGCTCGGATCCGGCGGGGTGCGCTCGGTATCGCTGGCCACCGGCCTCGGCGGATGAGCGTCCCGGCGCCCCGCTTCTACTTCGGCGCCATGTCTCCGTACTCGTGGCTCGCCGCCGAGCGGATCGATGCGCTGCTGCCGCATGCTGACTGGCGTGGGGTGCTCGCGGGAGCGATCTTCAAGGCCAACGACCGCGTGTCCTGGGGGCTGACCGAGCGGCGCGCCGCCGGGATGGCCGACTGCGATGAGCGGGCGACGGCGCACGGTCTCGGGCCGATCACGTGGCCCGATCCGTGGCCTACGAGCGATCTGCTGATCGCTCGCGCGATGTCCTTTGCGGAGCAGCGCGGGGCGCTGAAGCCGCTGGCGTTGAGCGCCATGCGCCTGGCGTTCCTGCATGGCGCGGACCTCGGCGAGCGCGACGCCGTGCTCGAGGCCGGGCGACGGGCGGGCCTCGAGGCGGCGGAGCTGGAAGGCGCGCTGCAGGCGCCCGCAGTCAAGCTGGCGCTGCGGGCCGCGACCGAGGAGGCGCTCGCCGCCGGTGTGTTCGGCGTGCCCAGCGTGGTGGTCGGGACGGAGCTGTTCTGGGGGGATGACCGCTTGGAGGACGCCGCGCGCGCGGATGAGAAGCTGCGGGGCGGGTGAGCGGCGGGCTGGGTTTGGAGGATTCGGCCGGTGCGTCCGCCCGGGCGCTCAGTCGGTCGCGTCGGCGTCCTGCATGAAGAGGTCCATCTCCAGCTGGCGGGGCGATGGACGCAGCGGCTCGCTCGTACGCCGCGGTCGCCCGCGCCTGGACCAGTGGCCGATCACCTCGCGGCTGCGGCAGCTGTAGTGGTTGACGCGCCTGTCCGTGGGCTGCAGCGCCAGGCCCCCCGGCGCGGGTCCGGTCACGACCGCGTGGAAGCGCCGGCCCTTGTGGTCAACCTCCACGATGTCGCCCGTCTGGATGCCCTCTAGCCGCATTGCGCCCCCAACTCCAGCAGGATCGCCCCGGCGACGCCGTTT
>DAINPC010000191.1:0-4668 GCA_036743695.1 Solirubrobacteraceae bacterium
CTGCAGGCGTTCATCTTTGCCACCCTCACAGCTATCTACCTCGGCGGCGCGGTCGCCGAAGACCACTAAAAGGAGTCAATCGTCGTGCATATTGCTTTCATCACCTTCCTGGCGGCCGTGACCGAAGAAACGGCCAAGGCCGGCAAGTCGATCGGCCTGGGCGTCGGCGGTGGTCTCGGTGCCGTGGGCGCCGGTGTCGGCATCGGCATCATCTTCGGCAAGGCGATCGAGGCGATCACTCGTCAGCCCGAGATGCGCGACGAGATCACCCAGCTTCAGTGGCTGGGCTTCGCCCTGACCGAGGCCTGCTTCTTCTACGGGCTCGTGGCCGGGCTGCTCGCCGCGTTCATCGTCTGACGCGATGCTGGGCTCGCTCGCAAATCTCTCAGCATCCGGCACCCAGGTGCTGGCCTCAAGCGGTGGCTTCCTGATCGAACCGGGCATCGGGCTGATGGTGTGGACGCTGCTCGTGTTCGGCGCGACCATGTTCCTGCTCTCAAAGCTCGCGTTCCCGCGCATCAGCGAGGCGCTCGGGCGTCGTCAGAAAGCGATCGAGGACTCGATCGACACCGCCGAGCGCACGCGCACGGAAGCCGAGCAGATCCTGGCCGAATACCGCGAGCGGCTGAAGGAGGCCAGGACGCAGTCGGACGAGATCGTCCAGCGCGCGCGCCAGGCCGCCGAGGCGCACGAGCACGAGGCCAAAGAGCGTGGGCAGGAGATGCTCGGCGAGGCAGCCAAGCGGGCTGAGCGCGACATCCAGGCGGCCACCAGGCGAGCGCTCGACGACATCCGCAAGGAGGTTGCCGACCTGACCATCATGGCCACCGAGAAGGTCACCCGCAAGACGCTCAACGACACCGATCAGAGGCGCCTGGTCGAGGAGGCGCTGAGCGAGCTCGACTTCTCCGGGCTCTCCTCGGGCGCGCCGCAGAGCTGATGGAGGAGCTCGCCCAGGTATACGCCCGCTCGCTGTTCGCGGTCGCCCGCGAGCAGGACAAGCTGGACGAGCTGCGCGAGCAGGTCGCGCAGTTCGCCGACGCGCTGAACGGGAACCGTGACCTGGTCGTGTTCTTCTTCTCGCCCTACTTCTCCATCAAGGAGAAGCAGGAGGCGCTGGGCCGCGTGCTCGACGGGGCCGATCAGGTGCTCCTGAACTTCCTCAGCCTGCTGATCGAGAAGCACCGCATGCCCGTGATATTCCGCATCCGCCAGGAGTACGAGCGCCTGTGGGACGAGGAGAACCGGACGCTGGCGGTGGAGATCACCAGCGCCATCCAGCTCGACCAGGCCACCACCGAGAGCCTGGGCAAGACCATCGGCGAGCGCGCCGGACGCAAGGTGACGCTGGCGGCGCGCGTGGACCCCGACATCCTGGGCGGCATCGTGGTCAGGGTGGGCAACTCGATTCTCGATGCCTCTATTCGCAACCGACTGGAGCAGCTGCGCAGGCACGTTGCCCAAGGAGCCTCTTAGGAAAAGACATGCAGATCAATCCCGATGAGATCACAAGCATTCTGAAGAGCCGCATCGAGGGGCTCGACGGCGGTCGCGCCGAGCTGACGGAGGTCGGCACCGTGCTGTCGGTGGCCGACGGCATCGCGCGCCTGCACGGCCTGGAGAACTGCATGTCCTTCGAGATGCTCGAGCTCCCGCACGGCGTGACCGGGCTGGCGCTCAACCTGGAGTCCGACAATGTCGGCGCCGTGCTGTTCGGCGACTGGGAGCGCATCTCCGAGGGCGACACCGCCAAGCGCACGGGGGCGCTGCTGGAGATCCCCGTCGGCGAGCAGCTGCTCGGACGGATCGTGGACCCGCTCGGCCGTCCGCTGGACGGCAAGGGCGAGATCAACACCGAGCAGACGCGCCCGGCCGAGTTCAAGGCGCCGGGCGTCGTCCAGCGCCAGCCCGTCAAGCAGCCGATGCAGACCGGGCTGAAGGCGATCGACGCGATGATCCCGATCGGCCGCGGCCAGCGAGAGCTGATCATCGGCGACCGCCAGACGGGCAAGACGGCGATCGCGATCGACACGATCATCAACAACAAGGACACCGGCGTGGTGTCCGTGTACGTGGCGATCGGGCAGCGCATGTCCACGGTCGTCTCGATCGCGCAGACGCTCGACGAACACGACGCGCTCGATAACACGATCATCGTGGCGGCGCCCGCCGACGAGGCCGCGCCGATCAAGTTCATGGCGCCCTATGCAGGCTGCGCGATGGGCGAGCACTTCCTCTACAGCGGCAAGCACGCGCTGTGCGTCTATGACGACCTGACCAAGCACGCCTACGCCTACCGGCAGATGTCGCTGCTGCTGCGCCGTCCCCCCGGGCGCGAGGCCTACCCGGGCGACGTCTTCTACCTGCACTCGCGCCTGCTCGAGCGTGCGGTCAAGCTCAACGACGATCTCGGCGGCGGCTCGCTGACGGCGCTGCCGATCATCGAGACGCAGGCCGGCGACGTCTCCGCCTACATCCCCACCAACGTGATCTCGATCACCGACGGGCAGATATTCCTGGAGTCCGCGCTGTTCAACTCGGGCGTGCGGCCCGCCATCAACGTCGGCATCTCCGTTTCCCGCGTGGGAGGAAACGCGCAGATCGGCCCGATGAAGAAGGTCGCCGGGCGGATCAAGCTCGAGCTCTCCCAGTACCGCGACCTCGAGGCCTTCGCGCAGTTCGGCTCGGACCTCGACGCCGACACACAACGCACGCTCGCACGCGGTGAGCGGCTGGTGGTGACGCTCAACCAGCACGAGCGCGCGCCGCTGCCGGTCGAGGACCAGACGGTGCAGATCTACGCTGCAACCAACGGCTTCCTCGACCGCCTGAACGTCGATCGCGTGACCGAGTTCCTGCTTGCGCTGACCGAACGGATGCACGCCCAGCACGCCGACGTGCGCGTGAGGATCGCCGGCGGCGACTGGTCGCAGGAGACCCAGAAGGCGGTGCACGACGCCGTTGAGGCGTGCGCCCAGGACTTTGGCTATGACCTCGACGAGGAGGGCCAGCCGCTGGAGGAGGCCCAGGCGGCCTAGCGCCGCCTGCCGCGAACCACCATGGCATCTCAGCGCGACGTCAAGAACAAGATCGCCTCGGTCAAGAACATCCAGAAGATCACGCGGGCGATGGAGATGGTCGCCGCCGCGCGGCTGCGACGCGCCGAGCAGCGGATCGCGGCACTGCGCCCCTACGCCGACGCGCTGCGGCGCATGACCCGCCAGGCCGCTCAGGCCGCCGGCGCCGAGGCCGCGCGGCTGCCGCTGCTGCGCGCACACGCCGCCGAGGAGAAGGTCGGGCTGCTGCTGGTCACCGGGGACCGCGGGCTGGCGGGCGGGTTCAACTCGCAGATCATCCGTGCGGGCGTGCGCATCTCGGGCGAGCTGGACGAGGAGGGGTTGAAGTCCGAGTGGTATGCCACCGGCCGGCGCGGGGTCTCCTCGCTGACGTTCCGCGGGTACGAGCTGAGCGGCAGCTACACCGGCTTCGCCGACCGGCCCGCCTACGCGGACGCGCGCACGATCGCCGACGACCTCATCCAGGCCTACATCGACGGGCGCGTGGACCGCGTGGAGATGGTCTACAACTCCTACATATCGCCGCTCACCCAGAAGGTCACGCACGAGCGCCTGCTGCCGATCTCACACGCGACCATCGCGGGCGAGGAGGCTGACGCCGGCGAGAGCGCTGGGAGGCAGGACCGATCAAAGATCGTCCAGCGGGCGCTCGTGGACTATGAGCCCGACCCCGAGGAGATCCTCAAGCGACTGGTCCCCGACTACATCGAGATCTCGCTCTACCGTGCTCTCGTCGAGTCGGCCGCAGGCTTCTTCGGCGCTCAGATGACCGCGATGCGCAGTGCATCGGAGAACGCCGGCGAGATCATCACCGACTTGACGCTGCAGATGAACCGTGCCCGCCAGGCCGAGATCACCCAGGAGATCATGGAGGTCGTCGCCGGCGCAGAGGGCTTGAGCTAGGCGTCCATCGACCGCCCCAGAGGCGCCTGTCAACACGAACAACTTGAACAGATAAAGAGGAGAACCAAGACAATGGACGCCAGCATCGCCACCAAGCCCTCCGCCAACGGGCAGGCCGCAACGCGCAACATCGGACGCATCGAGGAGATCCAGGGCGTCGTGATCGAGGCCGTCTTCTCGGAGAAGCTGCCGGAGATCAACCACGCCATCACGATCGCCCGCCCGAAGGCCGCCGCCGGCGAGGAGGCGCCCGGGATCAGCTCGAGCGTCGGCGAGGGCGTGCTGGTCTGCGAGGTCCAGCAGCATCTCGGCGACGACCGCGTGCGCGCGGTCGCGATGGACACCACCGACGGGCTCGCCCGCGGCATGGAGGTCCTCGACACCGGCGGACCGATCACGGTTCCCGTCGGGCAGGCGACGCTCGGGCGGATCTTCAACGTGCTCGGCGAGCCGATCGACCTCGGCGAGGATCTGCCGAAGGACGTCGAGCGCCGCGGAATCCACCAGGATTCGCCGCGCGTGGAGGATCTCACGCCGACCACCGAGATGTTCGAGACCGGGATCAAGGTCGTCGACCTGCTCGCGCCCTACGCCAAGGGCGGCAAGGTGGGCCTGTTCGGCGGCGCGGGGGTGGGCAAGACCGTGCTGATCCAGGAGCTGATCCACAACCTCGCCAAGGAGCACGGCG
>DAINPC010000192.1:0-4655 GCA_036743695.1 Solirubrobacteraceae bacterium
CGGTGATCGCTTAAGGCTGCTTCCTTCCGGACCTGACCTGGTTCGCAAGCCGACACCGCGCGGGACCCGAACCATCGACGCCCCGAGCGACGGAGCGACCGGAGCCAGAACCCCTCGGAGGGGAATTCAGCCCCGCTAGAGCGGATTGCGGATTCAGGGCACCGCTACCTCCCCGCCTAGCACGGTCCATGGTCGATCGTAACGCACGCCAGCCGGCGGTCGGCGCACGCCAGACCGCGGTCAGCGCACACCAGCTCGGTCGAGTTCCGATAGGCTGCGCGACCGTGACCTACTTCAAAGCCGTGAACCCCACCTTTCGCTCCCGCTCCGGCCTGACGCTGGCGGCGCTGGGCGCCACCCTCCTGATCGCCGGCTGCGGCAGCTCGAGCGGATCGAGCACGATCACGGTCGGCGCTGAGAACAAGAGCGACAACGCGCTGGTCAAACAGAATGAAGCGACGAGCAAGAAGCCCGCAGAAACGAGCACCACGGCCACCGCCAAGACACCGGCGAGCGGCCCCCTCTCCAAAGAACCGCAGGTCACGGTGCCGTCGGGTGCCGCACCCACCAAGCTCGAGGTCAAAGACCTGATCACCGGAATCGGACCCGCAGCCAAAGCCGGCCAGACCGTCACGGTCAACTACGTGGGTGTGCTGTTCAAAGGCGGCAAGGAGTTCGACGCCTCCTGGAAACGCAACGAACCGTTCACGTTCGCGCTCGGCAAGGGCGCGGTCATCCCAGGATGGGACCAGGGCGTCGCCGGCATGAAGGTCGGTGGACGGCGCGAGCTGGTGATCCCCGCAGCGCTGGCCTACGGCGCCAAAGGCTCGCCGCCGTCGATCCCCGCGAACGCGCCGCTGGTGTTCGTGATCGACCTGCTCGCCACCTAGGCGACCCACGCAGGCTCCCCGCAAGAGCGCTGTGCGCGGCGCGGGCAGGTCCCGGAGGATCAGCCGCAACGCTGCGCTGCTGCTGCTGAGCGGCGCGGCGCTCGCTGCGGGGGGTTGCGGCAAGAGCGCCACCGCCACCCCGGCAGCGACGCGGCTGGAACGCGAAGACTTCATCGCCGTCTGCCGCGCGTTGAGCGGCGAGCGCGCAGCGGTGGCAAAGGAGGTGGCCGCCACCAAGGCGGCGTGGCCGCTGGTGGTCAACGGCCTGCCCGCCGCCCCCGGCTCGATCTCGCGGCCGGCGATCCAGGCGGCCGGCGAACGAGCGGCGCAACTCCAGCTGCCGTCGCTGCTGGCGGAACGCCGAGCAGCGTCCCTCACTGGTCCGGGCTCGCAGCTGGCGGGCCTGTTCCGCAGCTTCCGCGGACTGGCAGCGCGCGGATGGCAGCTGATCGGCGCGGCCATCGATGAGATCGAACACGGCTCCCCCGTCAGCGCGCGCTTTGCACGGGCTAACGTGGCGCTCTACATCGATGGCGTCTACGACGGGCACTTCACGCTCGCCCAGCTCGGCAAGCAGGTGGCGGCGGGATACAAGACGCTCGGTGGTGCCCCCGCATTCGGGACCGCGCTGACCGAGACGGAAGTGGATCGGCTGGCGCAGAGCTTCTCCGAAGCGAACGATCGGCTGCATCCCCACGTGGGAGTCCGGCTGGGCTCATGAGCGCATTCGTGACCGCGGGCGCAGGGTTCCTGCTGGCGGTCCTGTGGTTCGACCTGATGTTCGACGTCCAGGTCATGGGCCACCGCGAGGGAGACCTGCCCGAAGAGGTCCTCGCGTCGATCGCGTCCTACTACAGGCGGGTGACCACCGCGGCGCGACCGATGAACAGGCTGATCGCGGCGGTCATGCTGGCCACGCTTGCGGGCGTCCTCGCCGAGGTGGCCGCAAGCGGCCGGCGTGCGTGGGTCTCGTGGGCGTCGCTCGCGCTCGCCGCCGCCCCGATCCTGCTGGCGGGGACCCGCACTGTGCCGAGCGCCGTGCGACTGGGCGCCCGCCGGGACCCCGTGAGCAGCCAGAGTGCCCTTGCCAGATCCATCTGCCGCGAGCACGTGTTCTGCGCGGCCTCCATGGCCGGGGTGCTGGTGGCCCAACTGGGCTTCGGCTGAGGCGAAGGCTGGGCCTGGCCGGAAGGCGAGGCCCGGCCCGACCGCGGGCCTCCGTGGTCCGGCGGCGCAGCGGCGCGCGAGGGCGGCGCTAGCATCGAGCGGTGCTCCCGGAAAAGGTCGCTCCCGGCCTGTGGCGCTGGACGGCGCCGCACCCGGACTGGAATCCAGACGCGGCACCCGGGAGCTCGGGGGACTGGGATCAGATGGTGGGATCGGTGCTCTACGAGGCCCCGGAGGCCGTCGCGCTGATCGATCCGCTCCTCCCATCCGACGGCCGCGCGGAGTTGCTGCGGTGGCTCGACCAGAGCATCGCCGCTCGTCCCGTGAGCGTCCTGACGACGATCCGCTGGCATCGCCGCGACCGCGAGGAGCTCGCGGCGCGCTACGCGGCCAACACCTCGAGCGCCTGGAACGCGGTGCCGCACGGCGTGGTGCCGTGGCCGCTGAGAGGAGCTGGCGAGACGATGTTCTGGCTGCCCGCAGCCGCCGCGCTCGTGGCCGGCGACCGCCTCATCGGCGACGACGCCGGAAGACTCCGACTGTGTCCGCAGAGCTGGCTGGGAAAGGCGCAGGCGGACAGGGGCAGACTCGCCCAGCTCTTGCGCCCGTTCCTAGAGCTGCCGATCGAACGCGTGATCGTGTCGCACGGCCAACCCGTCCTGCGCGGGGGACGCGCGGCGCTGGCGTGGGCGATCGCGGAGGCAGCGGCTGGCTGAGCGGGGTCAGACGGCCCGAGGCAGGCGGCTGGCCCGCCTCGGAGGCGGGGCGAGGCTGGCAGCTGGCACGCCCCCCGGCCTCGCCCTCGAGGGGCAGAGGACTTCTGTAGAGTCGAAGCAGCCCCTCGGGGCCGCACGAGGCCCTGCCAGCAGGGCGCCAGGGCGCGTAGCTCAGTGGGAGAGCGCTCGCTTCACACGCGAGAGGTCGCAGGTTCGAAACCCGCCGCGCCCATCACGAAAAATCCTGCAAAAGGACGGAAGTTGGGTCATCGGCTTGTGAGCCGTCAAGGGCAGGAGAAGCATCAAGATAGTCCGTTGGCCCATTCAGCGGCCTAAACTCGCCGTCAGCCACCCGTGTGACCTGGCGCGTGAACGGGCACGCGACCGGCTCATCGGCGAAGCGCATCAGCTCCCAGATCGCTTGCCGCTCGCTGTCGGACAGGCGCCGGTGGCGTGTCTGCTGGTAGACCTGCAGCGTGAACGCGGCCGAGGTGTGGCCGATCTGGTCGGAGATCCAGTGCGGGTCGCGGCCCGCCTGCGCAGCGAGCATCGCCCAAGTACACCGCAGCGAGTGCGGCGTGATCTTCGGGAGCGCCGGGAGTCCCTGCTCGGCTCTCTTCGTGTTCGCCAGGTCGGTGCTACGCGCAAGCACGCGGTCACGGAAGCGATCGGGGTCTCTGCGGCGCCCGCTCGTGGTGCCGAAGAAGTGGTCGGACGGCTCCATCGGGAACCCGTCGCGGATACGCTGCTCGCGGTGGCGGATGAGCTCGCTCCGCGCCCAGAGCGTCATCTCGACCTCGCGCACCCCCTTCGTAGACCTCAAGGAACGTCCTAGCCGGCTTGGCGGCCGGCAGAAACCGCTCCTTGCGTTCGCCGACCTTCAAGGGGTTGCGCTCGAGGGCGTGTTCGTCGGTCGATCGCGCGGCGGTGCGGAGGCGCACCGGCGATCGGGGAAGGAAGCAGGCAATCCGTCTATGGCTTCAGGAGCGAGACGGGCTCGTATCGGCTCCGTAGCGTAGTCCGTGGATGAGGAGCGTGACCATGCGTTGGCTGTACGCGACTCCTTCGTCCGCGACGGGCAGGCACAGACTGGCGACGGCGTACAGGAGATCCTTCGGGCTGATGTCGCCACGAATCTCGCCGCTCGCTGTCGCGGCTTCGAGCAGCGACCCGAGGGTGGGTTCGAGTCGCTGCATGAAGTAGCCGGGCAGCTCGTCGAACGCCGGATCGCCCGAGTGCAGGGCGCTAGCGAGTCCTCGCTTGGTCGAGACAAACTCGGTGTAGCGCTGGAGCCACTTTGCGAGTGCATCTCCTGGCTCGTGCGCTGCGCTCAACGCCGGGGCGGCGTCGGCGCAGGCATCTATCCCGCGCTGGAGCACGGCCTTGACAAGGTCCGAGCGCCGCGGGAAGTGCCGGTAGAGCGTTCCGACGCCGACGCCGGCCAGATCAGCGATCTCCTTCGCGGGCGCGTCCACGCCTGACGTGGCGAAGACGGCCTTCGCTGCTTCAAGCAGTGAGTCGATGTTGCGTTGCGCGTCGGCTCGCAGCCGACGCCCCGCGCGGCTGGGTGCGCGCGGACTCGCCGAGCCGGTCGAGTCGACTCCGCTCGTTGCTGCGTTCTCAGTCACGACACTCCCTAACCTGCTTTTCCGGAAAGCCGTTCCGTTATAGTTGCGGAAAAGCGTTCCACTTCGTTCATCGTAGGACATCGCGAGAACGCTCTCCCACCCGCGACCTCAGGAGAACCCCATGCTCTACCGCACCCTCGGCCGGACCGGCATCAAAGTAAGTCCCTACGCGCTCGGCGCGATGATGTTCGGGGCGGCGATCGGCAACCCCGACCACGACGACTCGATCCGCATCATCCACAAGGCGCTGGACG
>DAINPC010000193.1:0-4643 GCA_036743695.1 Solirubrobacteraceae bacterium
CGGTCACGCGGCGCCTGCTCTTGCCGGCGCGTTGCTCGTGACCTCTCAGGTCGGTGAGCGCTTGCGAGGTGTCGGTTGCTTCGGCCGTTTGCGGCCTGGTCCAGCTCGAAGGGCGCCGCCCGCGGGCGTGTAGATGCTCTCGTGCCCGTCGTCCCAGCGAATCCGATAGCGAGGCGAGGGATCGCCTCGGAGTACCTCCTCAACGACACCCGAGCGGGGTCGGCGATCCGTTGACTCGGACTCCGCTACGACGCGCTTGCCGACCTCAAAGGCCATCATCACCCCTCATCGCTCATGCTCACCGGGTACCAACCCCGCCGGAGGCAAGGTACCACCGCCCGCGCCCTGCACGGTCGCGTGGTGTTACCGGCGCGACACGGCCAAACGCCCGCCTCGCTCAGTTCACGCCTGGCACGCGCACACGGAGCTGAACGCGGCTTGTCTCTGTCCGGCGCGCCTCAGCCCGGTGGGGACTGCAGTAGGTAGTCGAGCACCTGCGAGCAGCGCGCCGTGGCCAGGCCAATTCGCGTGTCGGCCGCGCCGTAGTAAAGGAACAGGGTGTCGCTGTCGTGATCGTGCACGAGGCCGCAGGGGAAGACGACGTTTGGCACGTCGCCCGTGACCTCGAACTGCGCCTGGGGCCCGAGCACCCACTCTTCGGAGCGGCGCAGGACGCGGGCAGGGTTCTCGAGGTCCAGTAGAGCCAGTCCTGCGCGGTACAGGCCGCCGGCCACCGTGTCGCGGACGCCGTGGTAGACGACGAGCCAGCCGTGCTGTGTCTCGACAGGCGGCGGTCCCATGCCGACGCGCGCGGAGTCCCACCAGCTCCCGGGGCGTCGGCCTAGTACCAGCTCGGGCGTGTGCCAGCTCTTAAGGTCCGTCGAGCGCGACAGCCAGATGCCACCGACCTTGACGGAGGACGGACGGTGGAACAGCACCCAGTCGCCACCCACCCGGCGCGGCAGCAGGACGCCGTTCTTGTCCTCTGGGACCATAATTACGCCCAGGCGCTCGAAGGTCTGAAAGTTCTCGGTCTGCGCGAGCGAGATCCCCGGTCCGCCGGGACCGAACGCGGTGTAGGTGATGATCCACCGCCCGAGTTCCTCCACGTAGGTCACGCGCGGATCCTCAAGGCCCCAGGCCTCCTCGGGGTGCTCGCCGTCGATGGCCAGAGCCGGCTGGTCGTCCACCATCCAGTTCGACGCGCCGTCCTGCGATCGGGCGCAGACCAGATTCGAGAAGCCGCGGCGGTCCTCGACGCGGCACATCAGCACCGTCTGCCCATCGACCACCGTGGCCCCGGCGTTCATTACTGCGTTGATCGGGTAGGGCCAGCGCTCGGGTGTGAGCAGCGGGTTACCGGGGTGACGCGTGAAGAGGGACGCGCTGGTGACCTCCGAGGACGCTGTCATAGACCTGAAGGTAATCATCGACCATGCGACGGACGGAGAAGCGGCGCACGGCGGCGGCCCGACACGCGCCGCGATCGAAGCGCACGGCCCGCTCGATAGCCGCGACGGCGGCGTCCACCCCATCGGCGAGTACCCCGGTCACGCCATCGTCGATGATCTCGGGCATCGCGCCACGCGGGTAGGCAACGACCGGCGTTCCGCATAGCATCGCCTCCACAACCGAGAGGCCGAACGGCTCGGCGAAGGAGATCGGGTGCAGCAGGCAGGCGGCTGCGCCCAGAACGGCGGCGCGCTCGGGCGGGGCGACGGAGCCCAGGTAGCGGACGCGGTCTCCGTCGATGTGCGGCTCGACATCGGCAGCAAAGTAGCGCTCGTCTTGAACGCGCCCGCACAGCACGAGCGGCCGACCAGCTCGGCGAGCGATCTCCACGGCCTCAGCGGTGCCCTTGTCGGGATGAATGCGACCGAAGCAGACCAACGCCTCGCCCGCCACCGGCGAGAAGGGCAGCACGCCGGGGTCGACGCCGTGGTGCACGGTGGCGACATAGCTGAGCTCGGGGGAGCGGTCGGCCTCGGATATCGAGACGAACGCGCTCCGTGAGCTCCGATACGCCGGCAGGATCCGAGGAGAGGAGAAGCCGTGGATGGTGGTGACCATCGGCGCGCGAGCGAGGCTCGAGAACGCCAGCGGCAGCCAGTCGAGGTGGTTGTGAATCAGGTCGAACTCACCCGAGCGGCGCAGCGTGTGGGCGACGTGGAGTGCCTCCCATACCCGCCCGTCGAGCTCTGGGTCCTCCTCATAAGGGCGGGGGCAAACACCGTCGAGCTTCGCCTGCGTGACCGAGTCGAGCGTGGCGAAGAGCGTGACGTCGACCCCCTGGTCGACGAGGCCGTCGGCGAGGAGCCCCGTTACGAGCTCCCACGGGCCGTAGTGGCGGGGCGGAGTGCGCCAGGCGATCGGGCCGAGCAGCGCGAGCTTCATGTGGGGAGGGTGGCCTGTAGGCCTGCGCTATCGAGAGCCAGCAGCGCCTGCAGGTAGGCAAGCGTCGACTCGGCCCCCTCGTTGAGGTTCACCGTCCGCTCGCCGAGGCCGTCGTGGCAGCCTCCGGTGGTGAAATCGTGAACCGAAAGCCCGAGCCGGTTGCGGCCCAGGAACCACTCGAAGGCGTGCACGGCACGACGCGCGTGAGTCTCTGCGTCCGTGGCGGCGTACGCCTCGACCTCCGCCTCGACCAAGGCGGCCGCGTCCAGCGGCTGCTCGTCGCCGTCACCGGGATGCGCCTGGCCACGGCGGCGGCCGTGATGGCCGACCAAGCGCACGTACGGACCCTCGCTGCCCAGCTCGCCCGCGTACCAGTCCAGCGCGCGTACCCCGGCTCCCAGCAACTCCTCATCGCCCAGCCGCGCGCCGGCGGCGATCAGCGCCTGGGGAAGGCGGCCGTTGTCGTAGGCCAGCTCGTCCTCGGCCCAGTACCAGTCGGGTGCGGCGTTGGCGCGTTGCTGGTCGGCGAGGCGCTGAGCCAGGAGTCGCAGGACTGCTTCGGCGTCCTCGCCCACCACCACCGGATCTGCGTGAGCCAGGCCGAGAATGGCGAAAGCCACCGTGCGAGGCGAGCGCTGATCCCGGAGCGTGGGCAGCATCTCGCGCAGCAGAGCCCGGCTGGGCTGGAGGACCGCGGGCGACGGCTCGGATCCCACCACCTCCCCGAGCGCCCACGCCGCCCGCCCGAGGTGGTCGCCGCCGTGGGGCTCATCCAGCCAGCGCCGATCGTAGGAGAGCAGGTTGTGCATGCCCTGGCGTTCGGCGTCCCAGGCGTGTCGGAGAAAGCCGAGGCTCACGGCGAGCATCCGGTCGTAGGTCTCCATCCCCGTCGTTCTGCCCAGGCCGAGGGCAACGATGGCCAGGCGCGCGACGTCGTCGGTGCAGTAGCCCGAGGACCGGACGGGCACGATGCCTTCGGCGTGCTGGATGATGCCGACGTCGTCGACGAGTGTCTGAAGGTGCGATGTGCGAGCTCGCGGCAGCGTCGTCGGCGCCGGGCGCCTCACGTTGGTCGACGCTCCGAGGGCGATCGCTTCGCGCAGAACCTCGGCTGTCTGCCGGCCCACCTGCGGCCAGGTCAGCTTACGTCCGACCGTGCGCGCCGCGCGGCGCGCACGGTCCAGCCGCTTGGGGTCGTCAAGCAGGCCGTTCACGGCCGCCGCGAGGGCGCCCGGGTCGTCGAAGGGAACGAGCACACCGGCGCCCGACGCGAGCATGTCCTCGGCGTAGTAGTACGGCGTCGAGACCACCGGACAGCCGGCGACGAGGGCGAAGGTTAGGGCTCCCGAGACGATCTGATCGCGGGAGCGGTAGGGCGTGAGGTAGATGCTCGTGGCCGCGAGCATCGCTGAGAGGTCTTCGGTGCCGAGAAACCGGTCGTCGAAGAGTACGTAGTCACCCAGGTCGAGGTCGTTCGTCAGGCGCTCAAGTGAGATCCGGTACTCCTCGCCGTGTTGCTTGGCCACCTCGGGATGGGTTTGACCTGCGATCAGGTACAGGGCCTTCGGGTGGCGCTCGATGATGGCCGGCATCGCGGCGATCGCGGTCTCGATGCCCTTGCCGGGTGAGATCAGGCCGAAGGTGGCGAGCACGGAGCGACTGGGATCGATTCCATCCGAAGCGCCGCCGCCGGTGCGGCGTGGCAAACCCAGAAACGTCCTGCGCCGCTCACCGTCAGGGTGGAGTAGCTCCTCGGGACCGCCGTGCGGCAGGACGCGCACCCGCTCGGGAGTAACTAGCCGCGCGTCGAGAATCATGCGCCTGGCGGTCTCCGTGAACACGCACACCAGCGTGGCCTGGTCGCACAGCGCGCCGAGCGTCTCGGCCTGGCGGGCCGACGGGGACGCCAGCACGGTGTGCAGCGTCAGGACCATCGGCTGTCGCAGCTCGCGGGCCAGCAATAGCACGTGTGCGCCGTCCGGACCGCCGAAGATGCCGTACTCGTGCTGGAGGATGACAACATCGTCACCGCGACGCTCGAGCACGCGCGCGGCAGCTGCGTAGTCGCCGCCCCGCTCTTGGAGGATCCGCACGACCACCTCTGGCTCTTGCTCGATGCCCTCGTCGCGCACGATCGCCGCCAGATCGACGGCACTCACCCCATCGTCGGCGAGCAGGGCGTCGCGGAGATCGCGCGAGAAGGTGCCGATACCGCAGGCGCGAGGAGGATAGGTGGAGACGATCGCGAC
>DAINPC010000194.1:0-4585 GCA_036743695.1 Solirubrobacteraceae bacterium
CGATGGTGACACCGTCGTTGGTGATCGTCGGCGCGCCGAACTTCTTGTCGAGCACCACATAGCGGCCCTTGGGGCCGAGCGTGACCTTGACCGCGTTAGCGACCGCGTCGACGCCAGCCTCGAGCGATTTGCGCGCCTCTGAGCCGTACTTCAGTTCCTTGTGAGCCATGTTTCCTCAGATCTCCTTAGGACTCGACGCGGGCGAGGACATCGGACTCGCGCAACACGAGCAGATCCTCCCCGTCGACCTTGATCTCGGTCCCGCCGTACTTGCTGTAGAGGACCTCGTCGCCCTTCTTCACGTCCAGCGGGATGCGCTTGCCGTCCTCGTCCATCTTGCCGTCGCCGACTGCGAGGACCTTGCCCTTCTGCGGCTTCTCCTTGGCTGTCTCGGGGAGGACGATGCCACTTGCAGTGGTCTGCTCCTCCTCGATCGCCCGCACGATCAGGCGATCGCCCAGGGGCTTGAGCTTCATGTTGAAAAACCTCCGTCTAGAGAGTGCGACCGGCGATTCTCCGCCCGTTGTGGTGGGCCGAGCCGCCTCTTTGGCACTCTCGTGGGAGAGTGCCAGCTGCTCCCCCAATATATAGAAGATCCGGCCGGGATCAAGGACGAATTGGCAGTCTCGGGTGGCGACTGCCAATCGCGGCGGGCCGAAAGCGTCGATCCACGGCCGCCCACACGGCCGGCGGGGCTAGTTCTGCGCCCCGCCGAAGCCCTTCATCGCCTCGGTCATCCCCGTCGGGTTGTCCAGGATCTGGGAGAAGCGCACCACCGTGACCGTGTCCTCGGTGGACACGGCGCGGCCGTAGATCTGTTCGAGGAAGTTGATCAGCTCCTCGTGGCGGCGGAACTCGGGGTTGTCGTGCTTGATGTCCCGCGGGGAGAGGTCCGCCAGCTTCATCACCTCCACGTGGTCTATCACCGCTTCGAAGATCCGTTCGCGCGGCGAGTACTGGTAGCCGATGGTCACCAGCACCGCCTGGTTCCTGCGGTACTTGCCCGACTTGTCGCCCAGGCGGATGGTGGCCGTCTTGCGACCCCGCTTGAGCTCGTCGGCGAAGATCGTGGAGTAGAAGTTCAGGACCTGCATCGCGCCCGGCAGGCTATCGGTCTTTGTCCAGGTAGGCGAGCGCGAGCGTGACCATCTCGCGCTCGGCCGTGTGGCTGAGGGCCGTCTCGGCCTCCGTCAGGGCGATCCAGCGGACCTCCTCCACCTCGTCGTCGTGGTCGGCCGTGTCGCCTTCCACGAAGGAGAACAGGAAGAACGCCACCGTCTTGCCGATCGTGCGCCCTTCGCGGCGATACCAGTAGCGCGACTCGCCCAGCTCGCAGACCGGCTCCGCCACGATCCCCGTCTCCTCGCGCACCTCGCGCCCCGCCGCCTCGATCGGGGTCTCGCCCGGGTCCACGTGGCCCTTGGGCAGCGCCAGCACGCGCGAGCCGTCCGCCGCCGTGCGGGTGGGCACGATCACCACCACCTGCCCGTCGCGGACGACCACGCCGCCGGCTGAGAACTCACGCGAGCCGCCGCCGCGCGAGCCGCCGCCGCGCGAGCGCTTGGAGGACCCCGAGGACCTGGAGGGCCTAGAAGACATACTGCTTGAGCGCCTCCGCGTCGTGGACCACCAGGCGCCCGCGGCCCTGGGAGATCACCCCGGCGCGCTCCAGCACCGCCAGGAAGCGGCTGGCGGACTCGCGCGAGGAGCCCGCCAGCTGCGCCAGGTCGGCCTGGGTGGCCGTGACCAGCACGTCGGAGCGCTCCTCGCCGGCGGCGATCTCCTGCTCGACCAGCTCGCTGAGCACCACCGCCACGCGACTCTGCACCGTCTGGAAGGACTGGCGCGAGAGGCGCTCGTTCATCTCGCGCAGGCGCCTGCCGAGGGCGATGACCAGGCGCGCGGCGATGGCGGGGTGTTCGCCCATCAGCCTGCGCATGTCCGGGCCGAGCACGCCGACGACGTTGGTGGGCTCGATCGCCTCCACGGTGGCCGAGCGGCGCTCGTCCTCGAACATGGCCAGCTCGCCGAAGATGTCCCCCGGTCCGAACGTGGCGAGCGTGATCGTGCGCCCGTCGCCATGCGTGCGGATCGCGCGGACGTGCCCCTCGCGCACCACGTAGCAGGTGTCGCTGGCGTCGCCCTCGCGGAAGACCGCCTGGCCGGGCTGGAAGTCGCGCGGAACGGCCACCTCGGCGATCCGCTCCAGGTCGCTGCGCTCCAGCGTGGAGAACGCCGGCACCCTCCCGAGCAGATCCACCACCTCGGCTGATCGCGTCGGCGCCATTGCCCACGGAATACCACAACGGCTTTGCCAGACGTTGCCCACGCCGTGGACGCCGGGCGCCGCTATGGTCACATCATGGCCAGCTCCAAGCGCGCCCGTCTGCTTGTCGTGCTGTGGAGCCTCGCTGCGCTCGGATCGGCGCCCGCGCTCGCCGCCTCCTCATCATCGGGAGACGCGATCGCCGCGGTCAAGGCGCGCGCCCTGCTCGCCTCGCGCGAGCTGTGGGCCACCGTCGACGTGTGCAGCCCGAGCGACCAGCCCAACACGGTCGGCGTCCGCGGCTCGATGCCCGGCGACGGCAAGGCTGGCGAGAAGATGTTCATGAGCTTCCGCCTGCAGTATCTGAACGCCGCCAGGACCTGGGTCGACCTCCTCGGCAGCGCCAGCCCAAGCTTCGTGTCCGTGGGCGGCGCCAGCACCGCACGCCAGGGCGGGCGCAGCTTTCAGCTGGTGCCCGTGGCCGGGAAGCCCGCGGTCACGCTGCGCGGGGTGGTGGACTTCCAGTGGCGCCGCGGCGGGACCGTGCTGCTGAGCACCTCGCGCGCGAGCACCGTCGGGCACAGGAGCCTCGCGGGAGCGGACCCGGCCGGCTTCAGCGCCGCTACGTGCCTGATCGGCTGAACAGCCGCGGATCGTTGGTGATGATGCCGTCCACGCCCATGGCGCTCAGCTTGGCGATCATCCGCGCGTCGTCCACCGTCCACACGTAGAGCTCGCCGCCGCCTTCGGCCACCGCCGCCACCAGCGCCGGCGTCACCACGCGCCAGTGGGCCATGATCGCGTCGAAGCGGCCTTCGCGCAGGGCCGTGCGGGCGCGGCGGGGCAGCGTCGCTCGGTAACCGGTGAGGAGCGCCAGCGCGGGGATCGCGGTGAGCATGTCCGTGGTGTAGTCGCGGCGCACGCGCGGCACCGACCAGCCGAGGCGCAGCGCGGGCTCCGCCGCCCGGATCTGGGCCAGGCCGGACGGGAACATGCCGCTGATCAGCGTGCGCGAGACCAGCCCGAGCTCGCGCAGGGCGCCCAGCACGCGCAGCTCGTAGCCGGGGAGCTTGATGTCCACGTCGAGCTCGAGGCCCGCAAATGCGGGGCCGGCCAGGTGCTCGAGCGCCTGCTCGAAGCTCAGCGGCGCGCGCGAGCGCATGTCCTCGCGGTCGTGGGCCACCAGCAGCCGGCCGCTGCCGTCCGGGCGCTCGCTGAGCACGTCCAGCTCGATCATGTCCACGTCGTGGCGCAGCGCCGCGTCGAAGCTCGCCAGCGTGTTGCCCGGCTCGATGTGGTGGGCGCCCTTGTGGCCCACGCGGCGCGGGCGCCCCAGCGTCGGATCACTCATGGCGCCCACCATCGCAGAGTCCCGGCACCGGGGCGGGCCGCCCCGCGGCGCCGTGCCTCGGACCGCGCGACTCAGACCGCGCGAAGCGGTTTGCGCGCGGCTGCGATCGTCTCGATCGCGGTCTTGGCCCCGACGTAGGGCGCCAGCACGGTGAAGGCGAGCTGGTCCACGAGCGAAGGCAGGCGGGAGAGGCGGTCGTTGGCCACGTAGGTGCCGATGATGCCCCAGACCGCGCCGGTGACCGCTTCGAGCGCCACCGCCGGGCCGCGCTGGGGCTCGGGGCCGGTCTCGGTCAGGAGCTTCGTGAAGCCCTCCACCGAGCGCGTCATGCGCCCGATCATCCCGGGACCGACTTCGAACAGGTTGATGAACGCTATCCGCAGCAGCGCCTGGTGCGCGACCAGGTAATCCACGAACGCGGCCATCGCCGCGTAGACCGCCTCGGGCCAGGAGCCTGCGCTCTCCATGCTGGGCTTCACCGACTCCAGCACTTCCTGGACGAATTCGTCCAGCACCGCCAGGAAGCACTGCTCCTTGTTGGCGAACTGCTTGTGGAACGCCTCCGTGGAGATCCCCGCGAACTGCGCGATCTGCGGATCGGTGAGATTCGCGTAGCCCGAGTCCAGGGTCAGGTGCACCACCGAGCCGAGCACCCGCGCGCGCCTGTCGTCGCGCGCCAGGAACGCCGCGGGCGTGGGCGGCACGTGCGCCGGCCTGGCGATGCCGAGCATCCCCAGGCGAGCGGCGGCGGGCGTGCGGTAGGACTCGATCCAGTCGAGCACTTCGTCGGTGAGCGCGTACAGCTCGCGCTCGCGCTGCTCCAGCATGCGTATGAACACCACGTGGCGCACCCCGCCGACCACCGCCCGCGCGGTCAGCTTCGGGAACCCCACCTCCTCGGGCGCCGTCTGAAAGGCGCTCGCCACGAGGCGCTCGAAGGTGAAGCCGGCGAGCTGCAGGCGCTCCCG
>DAINPC010000195.1:0-4547 GCA_036743695.1 Solirubrobacteraceae bacterium
TGTTCGGCTACGCGCTGATCGCAGCGCTGTGGTACTTCGTGTTCCGCGAGAAGGCGCGCACGAAGCGAAGGAAAGACTCGGCCGACTGACGCGGGCCCAGCAGGTCGGCTGACTCGACCCACCGGCGCGGAGCGGCGTGTCAGCCGGATAGCTTGACCGTGCTGATCACCATCGTGACGGTCGGGCTGGAGGCATTGTGAACGGCCAGCCGGAGCATCAGCGAGACCTTACGCAGACGGCGCAGGCGCGCGGCGGTCATCTTGCTGAACTTGATCTTGTAGGTGCTGCGGCCGCCCCTGGTCGTCACGAGGATCGCTTTGGCTATCACCGTCTGCGCGGGCGTGCCCTTGGCGAGTCCAGTGGCGCGCGCTCCGTGGAGCCCGATGCGGCTGGCGATCGAACTGGCGAGCAGCACTTCGAAGCGCCCGGCGACCTGTTCGTTGACCGAGTAGCGCACCACTAGGCCGCTGCGCAGGGCCGTGGACAGGCTGCGCGACACGACGGCCTGGGTCGCGACGGGGCTGGGGTGCGCGCTCGGGGAGGCGCCTGACAAGGATGATCCGCCGCTGCTTTGGGTCGCCTGTCCTGGGTTCGCGGGCGTCGCCGATTCCGAGGGCCGCGCAGGACCTTCGACAGTGATCGTGTGGGTGACGGGTTCGGTGTTGCCGCCATCATCGGTCACGGTGAGTGTCACGCCATACGTGCCGCCAAAGGCATATTGATGCACCACGCTGGCCAGAGAGTTGGGATTGCCCACCCCTGAGCTCGCGTTACATGCCGCAGGGGCATAGCCGTTCGTGGGAGTGCGTCCTTCGCAGTTCACTTCTGCAGCTGCACCATCGCCAAAGTCCCAGTGATATTTGGCGATTCCGAGGTCAACGTATGACTCGGTAGCGTTGAACGTCACCCGCTCGCCTGAATGTACAGGGTTTGGCGCGGTGAACTGTGGTTCCACTCTTACTTCATTGATGCAAGGATTGCCCGGGTAAGGATCGAAGAGGGCCGCCTGATTAAACTCATCGTTGAGGTAATAGTCGACCCCCGCAATGGCTTGGTTGAGGTGTTCTGCAACCCCGGTTGCCTGGAATTCGTTACGACACTTGTCAGGCACCTCATTTGTATCACCGCTGGATGCAGCATCGTGCCATCCAGTGAGCAGCGGATCGGTCGCAGTGGCTATTTGCTCGTCGGCGACCCCGTTGACGATGACGTCAGCGAGGCTCTTATTTGGCTCTTGAAGTGTTCCGGTTCCGTCTTGACAGTCTGTTATCGGGGTCCAAGGCTGGACTGCATAGAGGACTGGGGTTCCGTTGACGCTGGTGAAGGAGTGATAGCTGCAGAGCGGTTGTTCTGCGCTCGGACTCGAGCAGTGAACGCCGGCGCCGGAGCCCTCGAGGCAGACTGTGACGACTGGCGGAGTGAACACGAAATAGATCGGCGTCGGCCCGGTTGACAGGTTTAGGCCCCCCGGGAGTTCGTTGGCCGAGATATATTTCGTCAGCTCCGCGCGAATCTGCGCATCGCTCAAGCAGGGCGGAGCTCCCGCGCAGTTTTCAGCATCCGCCGGGAAAGGGTCTGCATCTGTGAAGGCGCCGCGGAAGTTTGAGCTGTAGGCGACATTGCCTGATGCGTCCCTGTACTGGGTGGCGACCGCGTAGACATTCGTGAGCTTGCCGCTGTCACCGCCGACCCCTTGCAGGAAGCCGGCAGTGAGAGCCTCCCACTGGGCGTAGGCGTCTTTCGGATCCCAGTAGATGGCGTAGGGCGCGTTGCTATGAACGACTGGCCCGCCTTCATAGGCAAGTGGCGTTGAGGGTTCAGCAGCGGGTGCTTCCTTTTCTGGCTGGACCCCGTAATTCTGGAGACCGACTTTCGTTACGACGGCCCCCGCCGGCGCCGCGGAGGAGACGAGCGCGAGAGAGACCAGTGCCGTCAAGCCGAGGACGCGAGTCAGCCGGCGCACGCCGGTCGGTCGAAGACCCGTCGGCAGGGGAAGCAAACGAAAAGTACTGGCCACGAGCCCCTCATCGGCAGCCCGGCCGCGTTGCCTTAGCGCGGTGGACGACTTCGGCCGCGGTGGCCGCTCGCGCGCGCGAGTGGGCCCCCGCGCCCGCCCGCGTGCGGGTATGGGCCTCGGGGCCGAGCTAGGGCTTGACGCTGCGGTGCTTGATCCGCGCGGCCGCCGCGCGCTGGGCCTGGTAGGCGGCGATCGCCGCCCTGCGCGCGGATTCGAGCCTGGAGAGCACTTCGTGTGAGGTTTCGCCCACCGCCGGCAGAGATTCGGGGCTGCTGGCGCCGCTCGCCAGCATTCCGATCTCAAGGTGCGGAGCGGAGGAGATGCCGACCTGCCCGCAGCCCACATCGGCGATCGGCTGCCCGGCGCTGACCTCGGTGCCGACCGGCACGAGCGCGGGAGCGGCGTGGCCGTAGTAGACGTAGCGACCCCTGTCCGGCCCGCTGTCCACCAGCAGCACGGGCGCGGAGGAGCCGAAGCCGTCCAGGCCCTCGTGGACGATCGTGCCGCTCGCCACAGCGAGCTCGCGCAGGTGCGAGCCGCACTGGTTGGCGTTGCCGCCCAGATCGACGCCCCCGTCCAGCGACCACCAGCTTCGGGCGGCGACGTGGGAGAGCGGGTAGAGCGGGAACACCCAGCCGCTCGCGCCGATCGGATAGGGGCTGGCAGCGAACACCGGGGCCGAGGCGACCGTGGTGCCGGCCGTGGCCTGCGTCGAGGGAGCGGGCGTTGCGGGGGCGGGCGTCGTCGTGGGAGCCACGGCCGTCCCGCCTGTGCTCGCCGCGCCGGACGCCTGGACACCCACCGCCAGCGCGGGGATCAGCATCAACACGGGTAGGACCGCACGCATCTGAGGACGCAGTCGCAAATCTGCCTCTCTTCGTCGGCCGACGGGGTTAGCTGACGGGCTAGCGACTTGCGCCTTCCGTGGATTACCGCGGAACTCGCCCCAACAACTCGGTTCCCCCGCTCACGGACACGTGTCCGTGATTGGGCGAGCGGAACACTAGCGCAAGGGCAGGGCGAACAGCGTCGCAAGCCGCCGGGCCGCTCACGTGGAGCCGAGGTACAGCTGGCGCATCAGGCTGTCGACCACCGGAGAGGTCTGGCCCGGCGCCGGGCAGCAGGTGCCACCGCCGGGTGGCGTCAAGCCGATCTCCAGGTGGGGCCCGGAGGAGAGGCCGACGTCGCCACAGCCCACCTCGGCGATCGGCTGTCCGGCCGTGACGTGGCTGCCCACGGGAACCAGCGCGGGAGCGGCGTGGCCGTAGTAGACGAACCATCCCGCGTAGGGGCCGCTGTCCACACGCTCCACGGGCGCATAGGCCCCGAAGCCCGGGATCCCCTCGCGCACGACCGTACCCGCGGTGATCGCCACCTCCACCGCCGCGTTGCCGCAGGCGCCGTGCAGCGTGGCGATGTCCACGCCCTGATCTTGGCTCCAGGTCTGGGGGTCCAGCGCCAGCTTCAGCGGCTGGATCGGGAACACCCAGCTCGCGCCACCGCCACCGCCCACGTAGGTGGCTCCGCGTTCGAAGGACTGCGCGGAGTTGCCCTGCGGCAGGATGATCCCCGCCTTGCGAGCCTGCGCTATTTCCGCCCTGATCTGCGCGTCGGAGGGAGCCCCCGGCGCGACATAGCTGCCGCCTGCCGCCGCCGGCAGCGCGTCCGCCCGCCCGACCTTGCCCGCCACCTCGCGCCTGTCCAGTTCCCCTGTCCGTTCGCGCGGCGGCAGCGGCAGCGCGCGGCCCGCGCCCTTGCCCGCAGCGCCACCCGTGCCGGTGGGTGCGGGGGACGTGGATGGGGATGTGGGTACGGACGGGCGCGTGGCGCTCGCCGCGCCGCTGCGCCCGGGCAGTTCGGCGGCGCCGCAGCCCGCGAGCAGCAGGGCCGCGCCGGCTGTGAAGGCGGCGCGTGTGAGGGCGCCCCGCGAGAGCATCGGAGCGATGTTATCCCGCGCGAGTGACCGCCACGCCACGGGCACCGCGACGGGCTCCTTCGCCTCGGCGAGACGAAGGCCGAGGCGAGGAGCCCCGTACATTCGTCCAGGGGAGCTGGAAGCGTCAACGGAGATCGGCTATGCGGCCCGATCTTCTTCGCGGCGGACGCCACGTGCATCCCACGAGCGAGCCTAGAGATCGAGTGTCTGCAAGCGAAACCAACAGCCCAGCCCTGGGCTCTCCACCACAACCGGTCTCGCTGGAGGACGCCCGCCTTGGGGTCATGCGCCGACTGCGCCGGCAGGTGCACGGGCGCACGAGCGTGTGGACCGCGATCACCGCGATGCTGGTGATCGCGGGGACGCTCACGTCGGTGTTCGGCGCCAAGGCCGTGGCCAGATCGGACGCGGACAAAGCACGTCTGAGCTTCCACCTGGCCTCGGCGGAGATCGCCTCGACGCTGAAGCAGGCGATCCGGCAAGAGGAAGACCTGGTCGTCAGCGCGAGCGCGTTCGTCACCGGCAACCCGACCGCTTCCGCGGCCGACTTCGACAGGTGGGCGGAATCGGTCCGCGCGATGCAGCGCTACCCCG
>DAINPC010000196.1:0-3266 GCA_036743695.1 Solirubrobacteraceae bacterium
CTGCGGCTGCACGCGCAGCTGGCCGAGGCGGTCGGCGTGGCGCCGGAGGACATCTTCCAGGGTGACAACGGCCTGCCGCTGGACATCGACGCGCGCGGCGCGCGCTTCGGCAAGCGCGAGCAGTCGGGCATGATCTTCGTGGACGGCGTGGAGATCGGCGACATGGCCGACGTCGCCCTGCGCGACCGCCGGATGCTCTCCGCCGACGGGATCTTCATCGTCGTGGTCACCATCGCCGAGCAGGACGGCAGCTCCGTCGCGGACCCCGAGGTGATCTTCCGCGGCGTGCCGTTCCTCGACCAGGCCGACGAGCTGTTGGAGGAGATCCGCGCGACCGTGGACAGCTCGCTGCGGCACGCCGCGCGCGAGGAAATCCGCGAGGTGGACCTGCTCCAGCAGGCGCTGCACGACGACCTGGCGAAGCTAGTCTATGACCGTCTCAAGCGCCGGCCGATGGTGCTGCCCGTCGTCGTCGAGGTCTGAGTAGGCGGGCAGGCGCACCACGAAGCGGGCGCCGCCGCGACCGGCCCGCTGGCCGATCTGCGATCGGTCGAGCCTGACGCTGCCGCCGTGTGAGGCGGCGACAGCCTGGACGATCGCCAGGCCCAGGCCGAAGGAGCCGCCGCGATCGCCCACGCCGCGCACGAAGCGCTCGAACAGCGTCGGCGCGAGCTCGGGCGGGACGCCCGGGCCGTCGTCCTCCACCACCAGCTCGACCTGCCCGCCGGGCGCGCTCGCCGTGGACACGCGGATCTCCGTGCCGGGCGGGGTGTGGCGCAGGGCGTTCTCCAGCAGGTTGATCGCCAGCCTGTGCAGCTCGTCGCGCGCGCCCATCACCACCGCGGGATGGACGTCCAGCTCGATGTCGTGCTCGGCGCTGACAGGCCCCAGCTCGCCCGCCGCCTCGACCACGATCTTGGCCAGGTCGCACGGCTCGCGCGCCACCACGCGTGCGGCGTCCGTGCGCGCCAGCAGCAGCAGATCGGCGACCAGGCGGCGCATGCGCTGGGAGGAGCGCAGCGCGGAACGCGCGGCGTCGCCCTGATCGCCGTCGAGTGATTCGGCGAGCAGCTCCAGGTTGGCGAGCACGCTTGTCAGCGGCGTGCGCAGCTCGTGCGAGGCGTCCGCCACGAAGCGGCGCTGGCGCGCGAGCATCGTCTCGGTCTCACCGCGCGCGGCGTCCAGCTCCCGGAGCATTCCCTCCAGGGTCCGTGCCAGCTCGGATACCTCGTCGTCGGCCAGCGACTGCGGGACCCCCCGCGAGGGGTCCCTCGTGCGCGCTATCTCGGCGGCGGTGGAGGTCAGCTGCGCGATCGGCGCCATCGCCCGGCGCGCGATCGCCATGCCCGCCAGCAACGCGAAGCCGGTGCCCGCGAGCACCCCCAGCAGCAGGAGCAGCTCCACGCGCCTGACCGTCGCCTCGGTGTCGGACACCCGCCGCCCGTACTGGATGATCACTTCGCCGACGCGCTCGCCGTTCTCGGTGACGACTCCGGGGCGGCTGACCACGCGGTAGCCGCGGATCGTCTGCGCTTCAGCACGGGGGGTACCCAGCGACGGTGCGTTCGCGGGCGCCTGCGCGGCGACCCTGCCGCCGAGCGTGAAGATCCTGATGACCACGTGGTCGGCCTGGGAGGCGAGGTCGCTCAGCTGCGGTTCGATCTTGAAAGGCACCGCCGTGATCCGCAGCTCCGTGGGCAGCTGGATCGCGGTGGCGAGCACCTGGCGGTTGAAGTCCGCGCGGATGCGGTGCACCGTCAGCGAGCCGATCGCCACGGCGAAGGCGCACAGGATCACGAACGTCAGCAGCGCCGAGACGCCGGCCAGCCGCACGCGGATCGGCAGCCGGTCGAAGCTGGCTGACAGGCGCGCGCTCACGCGCCCCACCGCAGCGGGGAGCCTAGGCGCGAAGGACGTAGCCCGCTCCCCGGATCGTGTGCAGCAGGCGCTCATCGCCGTCCGCCTCGAGCTTGCGGCGCAGGTTGGACACGAACACCTCGATGGTGTTGGTGGTGGAGAAGGGGTCATAGCCCCACACCTCGTCCAGCAGTCGCTGGCGCGAGATCACGATGCGCTCGTTGCGCATCAGGTACTCCAGCAGCTCGAACTCGCGCTGGGTCAGCTCGATCGTGCGCTCGCGGCGGATGACCTCGTGCGTGTCCGCGTTCAGCGTCAGATCGCCCACGCGCAGCGGCGCCGAGCCGCGGGGCGGACGGCGGCGCAGCAGCGCGCGCATGCGCGCCAGCAGCTCCTGGCGCTCGAACGGCTTGACCAGGTAGTCGTCCGCGCCCGCGTCAAGGCCCTCCACGCGCGACTCCAGGGCGTCGCGCGCCGTCAGGATCAGGATCGGGACGTCCTCCTCCGCACGCAGCGCGCGCGCGACCTCGAGGCCGTCGAGCTTGGGCAGGCCGAGGTCCAGGATCACCAGATCTGGCGCGAACGCGCGGCCCTGCGCCAGCGCATCGTCGCCATCGGCGGCGATGCGCACGTCGTATCCCTCCATGCGCAGCGAGCGCTGGAGGGCCTGGGCGATGTCCTCGTCGTCCTCGACCACGAGGACGCGTGGGGCGCGAGAGAAGTCGTTCATGGATCTTTATCTAGCCGGAGCGTGTAAAGCGATGGTAAGGCCCGCAGGCAGGTTCCGGGCGTCTGGCGTCGAAGTTGCGCGAGATGGCCAGCACTCGCAAACGCGCGCCCACGCGAGCCCCCGCCGCGCGGCGGAGGACCTCGACAGGCGCCGCCAGGCGCCGGCGGCGCACGCGCGGACGGCCCGGGCTCGCCTCGATGCTGCCCTCCAGCCTGCCGCGGATGCCGGTGCTCGATCAGCGCCAGCGCGACATCCTCGGCCTGGCGCTGCTGGCCCTCGGCGTGTTCATGGGCTTCGTGCTGTACGGATCCGGCGGCTCGCCCGCCGGCGGCGGGCGAGCCGGGCATGCCGTCGCGGTCGCGCTCGGCTGGGCGCTCGGCCGCGCGCGGGTGTTCGCGCCCGTCGCGCTCGCGCTCGGTGGCGGCGTGCTGCTGCTGCGTCCCGTGCTGCCGGCCGTGCGGCCGCTGCGCACGGGCGCCGTCTGCCTGTTCGCCGGCCTGACGCTCGCGCTGGCCGCGGGCATGCTGGGGCTCAGCTCCGTGCCGGGCGCACGCACGCACGCGTGGGCCTCCGCGCATCTGCAGAGCCACGGCGGCGTGGTCGGCCAGGCCCTCTACGAGCTGGCCCACAGGCTGGTCCAGAGCGTCGGCGTGAACATCCTCGTGGTCTTCCTGCTGCT
>DAINPC010000196.1:3366-4515 GCA_036743695.1 Solirubrobacteraceae bacterium
CGACGCGCAGGGGACCGGGAGCAAATGGGATGACGTCGCGCTGGAGCTCGATGACGCCGCCGAGGAGCCGCAGATCGAGGGAGCCGACGGCGAGCAGGAGCAGATCGCGGGCGTGGCCCACGCCGATCCCGCCGATCTGACGCCCCGGGGGCGGCTGCGCGGCGTCGTCACCGACGACCCCGACTTCGTGTGGAAGCGCCCGGACGCCTCCAAGCTGCTTACACGCTCGACCAACGAGCAGACGCGTCCGGATACCGCCGGGCAGGAGCGAACGGCCACCGGCCTGGTGGAGGCGCTCGGACACTTCGGCGTGCAGGCCAAGGTGATCGGCACGGTCGCCGGGCCGCACATCACCCGCTACGAGCTGCGCCTCGCGCCAGGGATCAAGGTCGGCAAGGTGGCGCAGCTGAAGGACGACCTGGCCTATGCGCTGGCCGCCACCGACATCCGCATCCTCGCCCCGATCCCCGGCAAGCAGGCCGTCGGCGTCGAGGTGCCCAACGCCCACCGGCGGATCGTGCGCCTGGGCGACGTCTTCCAGGAGCCGCCCAAGGACTGGTCGCCGCTGACGGTCTGGCTCGGCAAGGACGTCGCCGGCAAGGCCATCGGCGCGGATCTGGCGAAGATGCCCCACCTGCTGGTGGCAGGCACCACCGGCGCGGGCAAGTCCGCTGCGATCAACGCGATGCTCACCAGCGTGCTACTGCGCGCCACGCCGCACGAGGTCAGGCTCGTGCTGGTGGACCCCAAGCAGGTGGAGCTCAACCATTACGAGTCGATTCCGCACCTGCTGACGCCCGTCATCACCAGCCCGCGGATGGCAGCCAACGCGCTGCAGAACCTCGTCAAGGAGATGGAGCAGCGCTACGGCATCATGTCGCTCTCGCGCACCCGCAGCCTGATCGAGCTGAACCGCGCCAGGGCCAAGCGCGGCGAACCGCCGCTGCCCTACATCCTGTGCGTGATCGACGAGCTCGCGGACCTGATGATGGTCGCGCCCGCCGACGTCGAGGATTCGATCATCCGCCTGGCCCAGAAGGCGCGTGCGGTGGGCATCCACCTGGTGCTCGCAACCCAGAGTCCACGGGTGGACGTGATCACGGGCATGATCAAGGCCAACGTGCCCTCGCGGATCGCCTTCGCGGTCTC
>DAINPC010000197.1:0-4472 GCA_036743695.1 Solirubrobacteraceae bacterium
GCCTTCTCGCGGAACACGAAGTACCACAGCGCTGCGATCAGCGCGTAGCCGAACACCATCGAGACGACGGAGATCACTGCCAGGCCGGTGTTGGAGCCCGTGACCGATTCCCCGTCGAGGGCCAGCGGGGCGGAGAGCATCAGGCCGGCGAGCTGCACGGCGCAGGGTCTCCCTACAGCCCCGGATAGTGACGCACGACGAAACCGGCGTTGTTGACCGCGCCGACCTGCCAGCGCGAGGCATACACGCCGCTGCGTCCCGCCGTGTCGTAGAGGACGCCGTCTACGTACATGTATGTGTGACCGGCGTTGGCGTACACGGTTATGTACCTGCCGGGACCGGGCGCGCCCCAGCTCTCCAGTTCGCCTGAGGTCTCCGGCGCGCCCAGCAGCCCGCCGGCGGCGAGCGCGTAGCTCACCGATCCGGAGCAGTCATAGGCGTTGTCCACAAAAGATCCGTGGCCGCCGCCGAAGACATAGGGGAAGTCCGCGATCTCGTTGGCGCCGGCGATCACCTTCTGGATCACTTCCGGGATTCCCGCGGTGATCGGGAGCGTGCCGTCCCCGCCGATCGACTGGCCACCGGGGACCGGAGTCAGTCGCTGCTGCTGGGCCTGCTTGGCGCTGCGTTCCACCGCCTGCATCTGTGAGAGCTCGCGCCTGACTTCGGCGTCCGAGGGCGCGCCCGCGGCGACGATCGCCTCACCGGCCTTCTTCGGGGTCGCGGCCGGCGCGTGGTGAACGGAGGCGGGAGCGGGGAAGCTGTTGGCTTCCTGGGGGTCCGCCACCTCCTTGACCGTGCCCGACGAGCTCCCCGCGCCGGTCCCTCCCACCGCGGTGCCGGCCACCAGGCCGCTGGGGGCCGTGGTGGTGGTCGCCGCCTTGGCGGCCTTGGCGGCGGAGCCCACCGCGGCTTCCCCGCAGGCGCCGAGCGCGCCCGCGCCCAGCAGACAGCAGAGCGCGGCGATCGTCCTACGGGGAGAGCAGCCCATGCATCTAGGCTAGCGGGAGCGTCCGAGTGGAAGTGTCGCTACCCTGGTGCGATGCGCGAGGACGCCACCGCCGTGGATCTGCGGCCGCACGTGCGCCTGCTCCACGGCATGCGCAGGCCGGCGAACTGGATGCAGCTGGTTCGCTTCGGTCTCGTAGGGGCCATCGGGTTCGTGGTCAACCTGGCCGTCTACGCCCTGTTCGTGCACGCCGTGGGTGTCGACTACCGAATCGCCGCCGTGGTGGCGTGGGTGGTCGCGGTGCTCAACAACTTCGTGCTCAACCGCCACTGGACGTTCGATGCCCGCGACGGCATCGCCCGCTTCCAGGCGATGCGCTTCGTCGTCGTCAGCCTGGTCGCCTTCGGCTGCAGCCTGCTGCTGCTGACGCTGCTGGTGGAGAGCGCCGGACTGGCGAAGGTACCGGCCCAGGCACTCGCCGTGGCCGCCGCCACGCCGCTCAACTTCCTGGGCAACAAGCTCTGGAGCTTCCGCGCGTCTGCCTGAGTTCATTGACCCGCTGAGCCCCGCCTGCGACCGTCCGCCGGTCGGCCGGCGGCCCAGGTCGGGACCTATACTCTGACTTCCCCCCTTCGGAGGATCCTTGTGCAGGAGATGGTGATTTACGGCGTCAGCTTCGACATGGTTGGCAAGCAGCCGATCGTGCTCCTGAAGACGGTGGACGGCAACAAGTTCCTGCCGATCTGGATCGGGCACCCCGAGGCGGCGTCGATCCTGATGAAGCTCCAGGGCGCCGGCACCCCGCGCCCGATGACCCACGACCTGCTGTGCGACATCCTCGGCGAGCTGGACGTCAAGTGCACACAGGTGTCAGTGACCGAGTTGCGCGAGAACACCTTCTTCGCCTCGATCACCCTGAGCGTGGGCGGCCGCGAGCTGGAAATCGACTCGCGCCCGAGCGACGCGATCGCGCTGGCCGTGCGCTCCGGCGCGCCGATCTACGCCGCCGAGGAGGTCATCTCGGAGTCGGCCATCGAGTTCGAGCACGATGTCGAGGAGTCCGAGGACGTGGTGGAGAAGTTCAAGGAGTTCCTCGACGAGGTCTCACCAGAGGACTTCGCCGCCGGCGACTCCTAGGCCGTTCAGCGCGTGAGGGCGCTGGCGAGGATCCTCTCCAGCAGCTCGTCGAAGCCGATCCCCGCTGCGTCCGCCGCCTGGGGCAGCAGGCTGGTCTCGGTCATCCCGGGCACGACGTTGGTCTCCAGCACCCACAGCTCGTCGGTGTCCTGCTCGAGCATCAGATCGACCCGCGCGAAGCCGTGGCAGCCGAGCAGCTCGTACACCTTAAGCGCCAGCTCCTGCGCGCGCCCGGTCGTCTCCGGCGCCAGCTCGGCCGGGCACACGAACGTGGTCATCCCGATCTCATAGCGGGACTCGTAGTCGAAGAAGTCCTCCTCGCGCGGCACCGCCTCCACCACCGGCAGCGCCATCGCGCCCGCTCCGACCGCCCCCGTCGCCCCGGCCGCGCGTGGGTCCTCGTGGGTGTCGAGGATGGAGACGGCGAGATCGCGCCCCTTCACGTAGCGCTCCAGTAGGACCGTGCGGTCGTAGGAGAAGGCCCCCACCAGCGAGCTGGGCAGCTCCTCGCCCGTGCGCGCGAACTTGACGCCCAGCGCCGAGCCGCCTTTGGCGGGCTTGACCACCAGCGGGAAGCCGAGCTCGCCTTGCATCGCCGGGAGCGCCGCCGCTGCGCCCAGCTCCTGGATCGAGCGCTCGCGCAGCGCCCGGAACGCCGGGGTCGGGATGCCGGCCTCGCGCATCAGGTGCTTGGCCAGCACCTTGTCCGTGCAGCGCATGCACGCCGCCGGGCCCGAGCCCGTGTAGGGGAGGCCGATCGCCTCCAACAGGCCCTGCACGGTGCCGTCCTCGCCGTCGGGCCCGTGCAGCGCCACAAACGCCACGTCCGGGCCGCTGGCCAGCAGCTCCGGCACCAGCTCGGGGCCGACGTCGAGCGCCACCACCTCGTGTCCCAGGCGCGCCAGCCCATCCTGCACCTGCGCGCCGGAGCGCAACGACACGCTGCGCTCCAGCGAGCGCCCTCCCTTCAGGACCGCGACCTTCCTGGCCTCGCTCATCGATCCTGGCGACGGCGCGCCGACGCCGTCCCGTCGCGGCGAGGCAGCGCCACGACGTCCGCCAGCCGCGTATCCGCCTCGCCCGCGCGCGCCGCGTCGTCCTCAGCCGGGCCGGAGGCGCCCGCCGCGCTCGCCTTCCCGCCGACGCCAGGCTTGCCCGCGGCCTTGCCCGCCGCGCTCGGCCCTCCCGAGCCGGTGAGCGACCCGAGCAGCCCGAGCTGCTCGCGTATGGCCTTGCCGATCCGCCGGATTCCCTCGCGGATGTCCTGGTCGGGGACGCCGGCGAAGTTCAGGCGCATGGAGGAGGAGCCGCTGCGTCCGTCCACGTAGGCGGCCCGGCCGGGCACGAACGCCACGCCCTCGCTCTTGCGTGCCAGCGCCAGCAGATCGGTCGTGTCGATCCGCTCGTCCAGTGTCGCCCAGATGAACAGCCCGCCGTGCGGCTTGGTCCAGACGGCGCCCTCGCCGAAGTGCTCGCTCAGCGCCTCCAGCATCACGTCGCGACGCCTGCGATACAGGTCCTTGAGGGTCTCGACATACTCGCGCCAGCCCGCTTCGCCCTGAGCGCCGCGTCCGTTGAAGTACGCCGCCACGAACATCTGCGTCACCGGAGATGAGCACAGGTCGGCACCCTGTTTGCCTAGGTTCAGCTTCTCCAGCACCGGCCGCGGGGCGACCGCCCAGCCCAGGCGCAGGCCGGGAGAGAGGATCTTGGAGAACGTGCCGAGGTAGATCACCAGGTCCGAGGCGCCGCCCCGCCCGACCGCGGCGGCGTCCAGCGAGTAGAGCGTCGGCAGCCGCTCGCCCTCGTAGCGCAGCAGGCCGTAGGGGTTGTCCTCGAGCACGAGCAGCTCGCGCTCGCGCGCCACCTCGATCAGTCGGCGCCGGCGCGCCAGCGACATGGTCACCCCGCCCGGGTTCTGGAAGTTGGGGATCGTGTAGATGAACTTCGGCCTGCGCCCTTCAGCCTGTAGACGGTCGAGCGTGCTCTCCAGCGCGTCGATGGGCATCCCGTCGGCGTCCATCTCGATCTGCTCCACGTCGGCCTGGTAGGCGCTGAAGGTGGGAACGGCGCCGGGGTACGTGGGCGCCTCGGCGACGATCACGTCGCCCGGGTCGATCAGCGTCTTGCACACCAGGTCGATCACCTGCTGACCGCCCGTGGTGATGATCACCTCGGAGGGATGCACCAGCGTGCCCTCGGCGGCCATCACCTCGACCACGCACTCCACCGTCGCGGCCATGCCTTCGGTCGGCCCGTACTGGAGCGCGCGCGCGGTTGACTCGGCTGCGACCTCGGCCATCAGCTCCGCATAGAGCTCCGGCGCGAACGTGGAGGTGTCCGGCAGGCCGCCGGCGAGCGAGATCACGTCGGGGCGCTCGGTCAG
>DAINPC010000198.1:0-4464 GCA_036743695.1 Solirubrobacteraceae bacterium
GATGGGCGCGGCCCGACTCGAACGGGCGACCCCCTCGGTGTAAACGAGGTGCTCTGGCCAACTGAGCTACGCGCCCCGGTCTGGGGGACTCAAGGCTAGCGAGCGGATCAGCTCCACGCGGGCGGCGGCGTGGGCGGGCGGGGGAGCGAGCGGCCCTCTGCGCGGCGTCCCCTGCGAAGCTTGCTGGCGATGCGGCGCGGCGGCGGTGTGAGAGGCGGGAAGCGGCTCCTGCTCTCCCTGGCGGGAGGGGTGGTGCTGATGCTGGTGCTCGCGCAGGTGCTGCTGCCGAGGATTGCGGAGAGCATGATCTCCTCGCGGGTGGGCCGCTACGGCAATGTGCGGAGCGTCAGCGTGTCGGCGTGGCCGGCGGTGAAGCTGCTTTGGGGCAGCGTGGACTCGGTGCGGGTGAGGGCGGGGAGCATCTCGATGAGCCCGGAGCAGGCGGCGAAGCTGCTGTGGGAAGGTCGGGGGGCGGCGCGCATGGACGTGACGGCTGAACACGTGCTGGTGGGCGGACTGGCGCTGAGCGATGCCACCGTGAGCATGCGCGGCTCGGCGCTGAGGGGTGTGGCGCATGCAGGCGAAGCGGCGGTCCGGGCGGCGCTGCCACCGGGCTTTGACGTGCGCGTGTTGAAGAGCGAAGGCGGCGCGGTGGAGGTGCAGGCGAGTGGCGGGCTGTTCGGCGTGGGCGCGACGGTGGACGCGGTGGCGCTGGCCCGCGAAGGCAAGCTGGTGGCGCACCCGCTGGGCCTGCCGCTGGAAGGACTGCAGTTGACGTTGTTCTCAGACGGGCATGTGTACGTGGAGGGCGTGGGCGCGCGCGCGGAAGGGGCGCAGCGGCTGAGCTATCGGTTGACGATGAGGGCGAGCCTTCGCTGAGCGCGGCGCGGAGGATGGCGCCCGTGCATCGCTGGGTGGTGTGCAGCGGCGCTTTCAGGCAGCGGCTGACAGACGCAGCAGCGGCGTGGGGGTCCGCGGGCGCACGAGCATGGGCAGGCCGACCTTGGGGCTGATGGTGGGCATCTGGCGGATCTCCAGGCGGAAGTCCTCGGGTAGGGAGAGCGTGAAGCGGGAGAGGATCAGCGTGGCGATGGTGCGCACCTCCAGCTGGCCGAAGCGCATGCCTATGCAGGTGCGCGAGCCGCCGCCGAAGGGCACGTAGGCTCCCTTGGGAAGCGCTGCGCGGGCCTCGGGGGTGAAGCGCTCGGGCTGGAACTCCTCGGGCTGGGGGAACACGTCAGGGAGGTGATGGCTGGCCCAGGAGCTGTAGTTGACGAACGCGCGAGCGGGCACGGTGTGGCCCTGGAACTCGAATGCCTCGACCGAGCGGCGCGGGCCGACCCAGGCGGGCGGGTACTTGCGCAGGGTCTCATCGAGCACCATCTCCAGCTGGGTCAGCTCGCCGGAGGTCAGCTGCGCGGCGCTGGGCTGCCCGTTGGCGAGGTGGGCGTCCTGCTCGGCGAGCAGGCGGGCGAGGATCTGGGGATGGCGGGCGAGCTCGTAGAACATGAAGGAGACGGTGGAGGTGGTGGTGTCGTGGCCGGCGAACAGGAGCGTCATGACCTGATCGCGGATCTGTAGGTCCCCCAGGGTGTTGCCGTCCTCGTCCTGGGCGTCCAGCAGCAGGCTGAGGATGTCGCTGCCGCGTTCGCCGGTGGCCCGCCGGCGGGAGATCTCGGAGTAGATCAGCGTGTCGAGCTTGCGCGCGGCGTGCTGGAGGCGCGCCCACGGCGTGAAGGGTCCGCGCAGGACGCGAAGGAAGTAGTCGCTGGCGTAGAACGCAAGCGCGTCCTCGAACAGCCCGGCTGCGTCGATGGAGCGGGCCTGCGCGCTGTCGGGGTCCACCCCGAACAGGGCGCGCATGGCCACCCGCAGCGCCAGGTGCCTGGTCCAGGCGTACAGGTCGATGGTCTCGCCGGGCGCGAAGTCGTCGAGCGCCCTGCTGGTCTCCTGCACGATTGCGTCCACCGACGCGGCGATGTGCTCGCGGTGGAAGGCGGGCAGCATGATCAGCCGCGAGCGCCGATGGAACTCCCCGTCGATGGTGAGCAGGCCGTCGCCCATCAGCCCTATGAGGTCGCGGAAGTGCGAGTCGCGCCACACGAAGTTGGAGGCGTGGGAGACGCTGATGTGGTGGTTGGCGGCGGGCCCCAGCATGAAGACGACGTTGGCGTGGAACAGCCGCAGCGTGAACACGGGGCCGAAGCGCTGGTATGCCTCCAGCAGCATCGGCAGCGGCTCCTCGGCGAAGCGCCTGGTACGCGCCAGCGAGAAGCGCGTTTCCCCGGGCGGGAAGGGGACGGTGGCGGCGCGCTCGTCGCGGAGGTCGCCTAGCACTACGGAGAGCGGGCTGGTGTTCAGCAGCGGTTCGGGGCCGACAAGCGCCACGCGGCAAGACTAATCGAAAGCTGGTCGACCGGCCAGGTTTGGCCTGGAGGAGGGCGCGACGGCCGAGCCTTGGCATACTGGTGGAGCGCGGAACCTCGTCCCCGGGGTCCCGGGCAATCGCGGGGGCGTAGCTCAGCAGGTTAGAGCGCTGCCCTGTCACGGCAGAGGTCGCGGGTTCGAGTCCCGTCGCTCCCGCTTTTGGCACCCCCTTGCTTCCGGCAGCGACTCGTCGCCTGGAAGTAGGGGAGGAAGTCCTCGTGAGGCTGCAGCGCTCGACATCAGGCCTGCCGCTGCCGAGGCCGATGATGATCCGGCGGCCGAATTTCAATGGGGTGCCAAACGAGGCCTTGACCCCACCCGGAGCCACGACCAGCAGCTATGGGCGATCCGACCTCGAAAGTGGGGTCGCGGGTTTGAGGCGTATCGCGATCCGAGGACGTGCAAGGTCCGGGACGGACCCCGAACGGAGCCTCGACCTCAATATCGGCGGGCGAGCTCGAGCGTCAACCCGCGGTCCAAGCGGAGCTGGCGACGCGACGCTCCCTCCTCGCGCAAGGGGTCGAAGGCGGCTTGTCAGCGTCTGCTCAGACGGAAGACCGGGTGGCGCGACGCCTCCGTCGCAAACTCCTCGAGCGGCGAGTCGGGCGTGACGTCGAAGAAGGGGCGGACGACGGACACGCTCTTGAGGTATTGCTTGAGGACGGGTGCTGCCTGTCCTGGTGCGACCTCCTCGATGCAGAGCGTCTCCGAGCGTCCGGCGCGGCTGATCTCCACCTCGCCGGTGGCGCGGGCGTTGCGCACCCAGCCGACCTCGCCATAGGGTGCGACGAGCCAGCGCTCGCCGTCCTCGACCAAGATCACCGGGGTCGAGTATGCCTTGCCGGTCTTTCGGCCGCGGACGGTGAGGATGTAGGTGTGCCGGCCCGCGAACCCACGGCGCACGACGGGACTCATCACGGCATTCACGAGCCGGCGCGATGCGCCGAGACGGTACGTTCTGGCCACTCGCGACAGGCTACTACCTCGTTGGATGCGCGCAATGCGGACGGGAAGGTCGGTGCCCGTGGCTCGGACGCAGAAGGCGCGCTGGCGGTTGGGTCGAAGCGTCTAGCCGAAGCGAGCCATGGCTCGCGACGCAACACCATTGAGATCGCGACCCGTCATGGCGAACGTCCGCGTTCAGCGGACTCGCCGCTAACGATGCCGCCGAACTAGGGGCCGCCACCGAGGACGTACCGACCACGCTGAGGGCAGCTGACGCCTTCGAGCAACTCAGAGATCACCTGCAGCCACTGATCCATCCGTGTCCTCGCGTTTGCTTAGTGCCTCGTGTCGTCGTTGGTAGCGCTTGTGCCCGTCAGATCCTCGTGCTGGGACTCTCGCCGTATCCGAAGGCACAGCGCTACGAACCCCTGGATCCAGACCAGCGTGCTCAGCGCCAGCACAATCCATATCCATGTCGAAGACGAATAGATCAAGACCAGTGCGTACGTCGGAAGAGCGAAAGGAGCCATGCGCAGATAGAACCCACGGATCCACCGCAAATGCTCGCTGCGAGGCGCGCGCTTGGACGGAGGGTCACCAAATAGCCGAGCGGTCGTTGATGCCAGACGCATGCTCAGCGCGGCGCAGAACCGGGCATCAGGCTACGAACCGGGGCGCACAGTTCTTCGGGCATCCAGCCAACCTATCGCGCCGCTCAATCCTCGTGGATAGCCCTCGTTTGAGCCGGACCGGGAGTGACGGAGGCCGGGTTAGTAGGTTCTCTCGGTGATTGTGGTCTCTCTCGTTGGCTTTGTTTTCGCAGCGTAGAGTTCTTCGATCTCTCGGGGTGGCCGGTCGCCGAGGTTTTCGTGTAGGCGGCTGTCGTTGAACCAGCTGATGTACTCGACGATCGCGAGCTCCAGCTGGCTGCGGGTGCGCCAGACACGGTCGGCGATCAGCTCTGTCTTGAAGCTGTCGACGAAGCTCTCGGCCATCGAGTTGTCATAGGCATCGCCGGTGCTGCCGACTGATGCCAGCACGTCGTGATCGGTGAGGGTCTGGGTGTAGTCACCAGAGACGTATTGACTGCCG
>DAINPC010000199.1:0-4444 GCA_036743695.1 Solirubrobacteraceae bacterium
CGCAAGCCGATGAAGAAGCGCAGGCGAGCAAGCGGGAAGCCGCCGTGGAAGCCGCGTCCAACAAGCGCGAAGCCGGCGAAGAAGCCGAAGCGAGGAAGGCCCGGGAAGCCGCCGCCAAGAGCGAACAGGCCGAAGCTGCCAAGGCTAAGGGCGCAAAGGGCAAGCGGAGCGGGAGCCGAAAAGGCAGCAAGGGCTCCGGCGCGAAAACCAAGGCAGCCACCGGTGGGAAGGGTGCAGGCGCCGGCACGAAGCCGAAGAAGGCGACCAAAGGCGCAGCGCCGACAGCCGCCAGCGCCGCCGAAGAAGCAGCCCGCAAGCGGTTCGCCTCCGAAGAAGCAGCCGAAGCTAGGGCCGCCAAGAGGCTCGAACGTCAGCCCGGCGGGTAGAGCGAGGCGCCCGCTCCGCCACTCCGCCGCTCCGCTGCTCGCGCGGTGTAAGCACCGCTGCCGGCTATGAGCCCGCGGCGTCCTGCTCGTCCTGCTCCTCCTCGCCCGCGTAGAGCGACTCGCGCGCAAGCTCGCGGCCCTTCACGTCGAACAGCTTCACCTCCAACAGGTCCTTGCGGTAGTCATCGGGCGCGATCAGCGTGAAGCGCTCATCGACCAGCTCACACTGGTCCACCGCCAGGTCGGCCAGCTCCGCGGTGACGATCCGCCCGCCGGAGACCAGCGGGCGTCCCCACACGAGCGTCATGGCGGCCACCGCGCCGAACTGTCCGCGCCAGGCTCCGATCACCTCCTCGCAGAGATCCATGCGCCAGTCTGGGTTGCGCTCGGCCGTCTCCTCCGTGAAGTCCACCTGCGCGGAGAAGTCGCCCGGCTCCCCATCCTCGGCCGCTGCCACGAAGCGCACGTAGCCGAACAGCTCGTGGCCGGTGGAGGTTCTCGAGGTGCCCGGCACGTACGTGCGCCCGTGCCACGTGCGGTCCGGGTGCCACGTGATCGCGCCCGGCTCGCCCAGATCCTCATCCCCGGCATCGATCTCCGCAGCCGCCGCCAGGAACTCCTCGCGCAGCCGCTCCTCCCAGCGGCCGTAGGGCAGCTCCTCCTGGGGGGGCTCGGCGGCGAAGCGGGGGACGAAGCGTTCCTCGGGCGGCATGGCTGCGCGCCAGCCTAGCCCTCCGGCCCTGTGCGCGCCTCACGCCTCGCGCAGCAGCTCCGCGGCGTGCTCGGGAGCGAGGATGTTGAGGTTCACGTCCGTGGACAGCTCCAGCCCCGCCAGATGGGTCAGGCGGGGCATCACGTCGATTCGCCAGCAGAAGTGCTCCGCTCCGCGCGGCGCCGTGCGCACCCACAGGTTCAGCGGCGGGCTCGACCCCAGGTGGCGCGCCAGGCGGCACAGCCCGTCGTGCAGGAGCGCTGCGCCGAGCGGCCCGTCGTCCTCGAAGCGCGCGCGTGGCGTGCGCGGCGCGAGCATCAGCTGGAACGGCAGCCGCGATGCGTACGGGGCCAGCAGCACCGCCTCCTCGTCGATTGACACGATCCGCTCGCGCCTGCGCACCTCCTCGGCCACCAGATCCCCGAGCAGGCTCTGGCCCATCGTTCGCGTGGTGTAGGCGCCCGCACGCTCGCGCTCGCGGGCCACAGCCGCCGGCACGAAGTCCAGCGCATACAGCTGCGCATGGGTGTGAGGCAGCGAGGCGCCCGCCTCGCGGCGCTCGTTGACGATCAGCTGCAGGCAGGCGCTGCGCGCGTGCGCGCGCATCCGCTCGCGCCAGACCTCCACCGCCGCCACGACCTGCTCGACCGGGAGCTCCGCCAGCGAGAGCACCGGCTGCGGGCCGTTGACGATCACCTCGTGCGCGCCCGTGGCCGGCATCGAAGCGAACAGCTCCGCCGCGCCCGCGCCCGCGCTCTCGCCCGCCGAGGTCTCCTGCGCCGCGGACAGCGCCGGATATAGGTTGGGAACCACTCGCACCGTCCAGCCCGGGGAGTCCGCCGGACGGCCTGCGGGACGCACCGCCTGCAGCTCCGGCGGAGTGCGGTCCTCGTGCCCCTCCGCGAACGGGTCCTTCTCCCGGTCGATCGCCTCCGGCGGAGCGCACGTGGGCGCTCCCCCCGGGCGTCGCGAGCGCTCACCCGCGACGATCGTCCTGTGCCCGCTCAGCGGGTCGATGCGAAGCTCGGGCACCAGTCATGCGTCCAGCGCGTAGCGCCGGACGTCCTGTTCGAGCTTGGCCACGCTCAGGTAGGGGCCCTGATGGATGAACTGCGAGCCGCGGCGGTCGTAGAAGACCGTCACGGGCGTGAACGGCGAGTCGGTGATCGCCGCGCCCGCCTGTCCGCTCGTGTCGTAGTAGCTCGGATAGCTCACCGGGAAAGAGCGTAGGAACGCCAGCGCCTTCCCACGGCTGGGGTCGTTTGAGTCGATGCCGATGAACGCGACCTCCCGACCCTGCGAGACGGAGACACGCTGGAAGACTCCCACCTCAGACCTGCAGGGCGCACACCAGGAGGCCCACTTGTTGATCACCACCGGGCGTCCGTGCAGCGCCGCCAGACGCGCGCGCAGCGCCGGCAGGCCCCCGGCGAGGATCTCGTTGCCCTCGGCGTGCAGCGCCGCGAGCAGCGGCGGAGAGCCCGCCAGCTGGGATCGCATCTGCGCGAGCGTCAGGCGCGACGGCGCGCTGGCCGGCTCCGAGCCGCCGAGCTGAAGAAGCCCGATCGCCAGCAGGACCAGGACCGCCAGTGCGGCGGCGATCAACAGGCGCTTCGGCGTCATCGCCGCTAAGGGTGGCAGATAATTGTTCACTTCAATCACGCCCCCGAGTGCTATATCCTGGAAGCACGTCAGGTCGGGGGCTTTCCGAGCATCCGGCTAACGGCGCCATTCGGGCGCCAACCCTTTCGAGCCGCGCCGAAGCCACTTTCGACGCCGGCTCCGTCTCGAAGTCCAGAGCCTCCATGGCCGAGTCCACCTCAGTGGCCCTCGCGGTCGCGCCCATTCCAAGCTCCGCCGATATCGCTCGCGCGGAGAAGCTCGTGCGCGAGCGATTCGTGCACGCGGGCGAGGATCCGGCCGTGGCGCTCGCGCCGGGAACGCCGCGCAGGCGCGCGCTCGACCTGGCGCTCGCCGAGCTGCAGGCGGACCCGCAGGCCAAGCATCCGTCCACCGCCTGGCGGCGCGAGTTCTCGCTGCTGCTCGGCCTGGAGCGCCTGCTCTCCGTCGATGAGCCCACGCTCGTGGACGGCACCGTCCTCTCTGCACACCAGCTGGATGCGCTCTCGGGCACGCTCACCGCGCTGCTGGCCGAGGCGCAGCGCACCGCGCCGGGGGCCAACGGCCGCGCCGCCGCCTCGGCCTCGCCGGAGCTGCTCGCCTCCGCCGACATCCTCGGCCCGGAGGAGCTCGGACCGCCCGGCGGCGCCGATCGCGTCACCGCAGCCAAGCGCGACTCGGAGGCGCCCGAGGAGGACGAGGACGAGGAGGACGAGGACGAGGAGGACCTCGAGGATGACGACGACGAGGACCTCGGGCCGGTCCAGCGCGCCGCCCCCGAGGAGGACGAGGACGACGAGCTCGACGAGGAGCCCGAGGACGATGAGGAGCCTGACGATGAGGAGCCCGAGCAGGAGGCCGACTCCGAGGAGGAGCCCCGCGACTGGGTGGAGGACGAGGACGAGGAGGAGTCGCTCGGCGAGCAGCCCGAGGACCCCAACGCGGCCAAGCGGTTCTGGTTCGAGCACGCCACCGGCGCCGGCAAGACCGTCGCGGCGCTCGGCTTCGTGGAGGCGTCGCAGACGGGCGGCGTGCTGATCCTCACGCACCGCCGCAACCTGGTGGACCAGTTCCACGGCGAGCTGCGCGATCGTGGCTACTCCAAGCGCATCAGCCGCCCGCTGCTCCGTGGCGAGGACTCCGTCAAGGGCCCGGTCACCGTGGAGACCTATCAGTGGTTCGTGCGCAACGCAGGCAAGATCTCCAGCGCCTACACGATCGTCATCTGCGACGAGGCGCACACGGCACTGGGCGAGAAGACCAGCGGCGCGATCCGCAACTGGACCGGGCCGATCTTCATCGGCATGACCGCCACCGGCGCGCTGATCGCCCGCCACGTCACCGACCTGTTCCCCACCCAGACCTCGCGCTTCGATCTCGCCCAGGCGGCCCGGCGCGGCGTGATCGCCCCGTTGCGCTGCGTGCGCATCTCCCCCGGCGTGGGCGTGCGCACGATCGCCAAGGTGCCGCTGCGCCGCGGCGAGGTGGACACCGAGTTCGACCAGGACGAGCTGGCCAAACTGCTCGACCAGCAGCCGTTCAACATGGCCGTCGCCAACCTCTACAAGACGCGCTTCAACGGTGTCCCCGGCGTCGTCTACGCGGCCGGCGTGCGCCACGCCTACAATCTCGCCGAGGCGTTCCGCGCGGAGAACATCAAGGCGCAGGGAGTCTCCGGCGAGACGCCCAAGCGCGAGCTGGCGGAGATCCTCGCGCGCTACGAGCG
>DAINPC010000200.1:0-4389 GCA_036743695.1 Solirubrobacteraceae bacterium
TCACGACAATGATCGCGAGCATGGCTACGTAGCGCTGATAGCGTTTCGCGTAGGCGAATGTGGCTTCCTCGATTGGTCTCATCGCGTCTTGGCGACCTGACCGCTTGCGGAGCGATGCCCGGCAAGAGCGACCGCGGCGCGCAGGCCCGGCGGGCCTATGAAAGGGCGAACGTGAACCGACAACTGCGAGACGCGCAGGCTAGCCCCCGATTGGCGCTCGCGGACTTGAGCCCCAGAAGATCTGCGACCCAAGCATGCCGATCAGATTCACGAGAATGAGGTTCAGCACCATCGACTTTGCTGTCGCCGTGCCCACGCCGACAGGACCGCCGCTGGCGTTGTAGCCGTAATAGCACGCCACAAGCACGATCACCGTGGCCATGGACATGCCCTTCATGACGCTGAATAGGAAATCCGGTGGGTTCTGGAACTGCCAGAAGATCAACAGATAGCCACCCGAGGAAACGAACCCCAGTTGTTGTACGACAGCGATGTAGGAGCCTAGATACCCCACGCCGATGGCGCCAAGGTACATGAACGGCAATACGATCCAGGCCGCGAGCAGGCGCGTCGCGCAAAGGAACGTGACTGAGTTTATCCCCATCACCTCGAGCGCGTCGATCTCGTCGGAGATGCGCATCGCCCCGAGCTCGGCAACGATACCTGTGCCAACCTTGGCGGCCATCATATAGCCGAAGACATAGGGGACGGCCTCGCGCAGATTGCACCACGCCGCGAACACGCCCGCATAGGCTGCGGTGCCCGTAGCCTGGTTGAAGTACCCTGCCTCGATGCCACAACTGCCCAAGCCGGTGATGAATACCAGCCCCCAGATGACGGCTGTCGAACCGACGATGAGGATCCCGGACTGGCGCAGCGCCTCGCCGAAGAAGCGCATGACGCGGAAGTTCCAGACTTCGCGCACGATCTGCCCGGTGAATCTGCCGATTTCGCCTGCGGACGCGAGCCATTCGCGTGGCAAGCCAAGCAGTTCGTTCACTTGAGCACCAGGATGTTTGGGTGAGTGGCCAGCAGCGTCTGCGTGAACACGTAGTTGAAGGCCCCGATCGCGAGAAACGTGGTCACGACCGCCTGGTTGACAGCGCGTCCGACGCCCTCGGCGCCGCCGGAGGCGGTCATCCCCTTGTAGCAGCAGATGATCGCGATGATCGCCCCGAACAGTGTTGTCTTGAGGACCGATCCCCACAGGTCGACGGTCGAGGAGTTCGAGAACAGCGTGTTCCAGAACGGCCCCAGGGGCTGCCCCTTTGTGAGGGCGGCGACGATTCCCCCGAAGATGCCGAACAGCAGTGCATAGATGTCGAACAACCCGGTTGCCAGCATCAGTGCGAGAAAGCGTGGGACAACGAGGTTCTTGACCGGGTCGACGCCGAGCACCTGCAGCGCGTCGAGCTCCTCGCGGATCTTGCGCGCCCCCAGGTCCGCAGTGATCGCCGTGCCGGCCACGCCCGCTACCACGATTGAGGTGATGAGGGGGCCGATTTCGCGGATCGCCGCCAGCACGAAGAAGCCGCCGAGGCGATCCACGGCCCCAAACAGCGTCAAGAAGTTCGCCGCCTGGAGTCCGGGAGCGCCGTAACAGATCGCCACGGTCGAGACGAGCAGCGGGAACCAGACGAGCCGCAGCGTGAACAGGAACTGGGAGACAAACTCACCACCGTAGGGGTACGGCGGGCGAAGCGCGGAGGAGACCGTCCGCCCGGTGAGGATCATCATGTCGCCGACTTCCTCCAACAGATTCCTGGTGGGGTAGTAAGCGCGCTCGGCGACACTACGAACCATATCCCAGCTGCTCCTTCCCGCGTTGCGTCCGGCGACGAGACCCAGCGCATCATACATGCATGGGACGCAGCGCCAGCCGCGTGGCCGACTACCGATCCACCAGCCCCAGCAGCCCCGCTTCGTCGATCACGGGCACCCCCAGGCGCTCGGCCTTCTCCAGCTTGGATCCCGCGCTCTCCCCTGCGACCACGTAGTCGGTCTTGGCGGACACCGATCCGGTCACACGCCCGCCCGCGGCGGTGATCCGCTCGGTGGCCTGCTCGCGCGAGAGCTCCGGCAGGCTGCCCGTCAGCACCAGCGTCTTGCCCGCCAGTGGCCCCTGCGACGGCGGCGGGCCCTCTTCCCGCAAGCACAGCCCGATCTCGCCCAGCTCTTCGATCAGGCTGCCCATGCGCGCGTCCTGCAGCTGGGCGTGGATGGACTGCGCCATCTTCTCGCCGATGCCGGGGATCTCGGCGATCTGCTCGATCGACGCCCCCCGCAGGGTGTCCACGTCGCGGAAGCCCTGCGCGAGGTTGCGCCCGGTCACCTCCCCCACCTCCTCGATCCCCAGCGCGAACAGCACGCGCGCGAAGGGACGCTGCTTGGAGGCCTCGATCGCCGCCAGCAGGTTCCTCACCGACAGCTCGCCGAAGCCCTCCAGCTCCAGCAGCTGCTGCTCGCCCAGGCGGTAGAAGTCCGCGGCCGTGCCCACCAGGCCGCGCTCCTGCAACAGCGCCACCTGCTTCTCGCCCAGGCCCTCGATGTCCATGGCCCCGCGCGAGACGAAGTGCTTCAGCAGCTGCCAGGCACGGGCTGGGCAGTCGCGGTTGGGGCACTTGGTGAACACGCTGTCCTGCGGCTTGACGGTCTGCGTGTGGCAGTAGGGGCAGCGCTCGGGCGGCTTGGGCGTGGGCGGGCGGTCCTTGCGCCCGGCAACGTGCGGCGCCGGGGAGACCACCTGCGGGATCACGTCGCCCGCACGCACCACGATCACCTCCTCGCCCGCGCGGATGTCCTTGCGCACGATGTCCTCCTCGTTGTGCAGGCTCGCCAGCTTGATGCTCACGCCACCCACCGCCACCGGCTTCAACACGGCGTAGGGGCGCAGGTCGCCGAACTTGCCCACGTTCCACATCACCTGCTCGAGCGTGGTCACGGCGGTGGTGGGCGGGAACTTCCATGCCACCGCCCAGCGCGGGTCGCGCCCCACCGCGCCGAGCCTGCGCTGCAGCTCGAGGTCGTCCACCTTCACCACCACCCCGTCGATCTCAAAGTCCAGCTCGCCCCTGCGCCGCTCCCACTCCACGCACTGGGCGATCACCTCGTCGGCGCTGGGCAGCACGCGGATGCCGCGATTGACCCGGAATCCGTGCTCGCGCAGCCACTCCAGGGCCTTGGAGTGCGCGGTGAAGGACAGGCCCTGCGCGACCCCCACCTGGTAGCACCAGATCGACAGCGGCCGCTTGGCCGCATCCGCCGGATCCAGCTGGCGGATGGTGCCCGCGGCGGAGTTCCTCGGGTTCATGAACGTCGATTCGCCCGCTTCCGCGCGTCGCTCGTTCAGCGCGGTGAAGTCCGCCAGCGACATGTAGACCTCGCCGCGCACCTCCACCAGCGGCGGGGCGTCCTGCACGTGCAGCGGAATCGCGCCGATCGTGCGCAGGTTGTGGGTGACGTCCTCGCCGACCTCCCCGTTGCCGCGCGTGGCGCCCCGCTCGAGCACGCCGTCGCGATACAGCAGGCTGATCGCCAGGCCATCGATCTTGGGCTCCACCACGTAGGTGAACGGCGGGTCTGAGATCCCCTCGCGCGCCAGGTGGTTGCGCATCCGCTCCACCCACGCGCGCAGCTCCTGCTCCGAGCGCACGTTGCCGAGCGACAGCATCGCCTCCAGGTGCTGGACCTTCTCCAGGCGCCCCACCGGCTCGCCTCCGACCCTGCGCGTGGGCGAGTCCGCCGTCAGCAGCTGCGGGTGGCGCGCCTCGAGCGCGCGCAGCTCGTCGAGCAGCCTGTCGTACTCGTCGTCGCCGATCTCCGGATCGTCGAGCACGTAGTAGCGGTGCGCGTGGTGTTCCAGCAGGGCGCGCAGCTCACGCGCCCGCTCGCGTGCCTGCCGCGGCGGCTCGGGCGGCGCGCCGTCGGATCTGCTCGGGCTCCTGCTCTCGGCGGCCGCGGCCGTGCTTGCGGGCCCCTTGCTCGCGCTCACGGCACCGCGTCGTGCGCTGGCCGATCTCCGATCGGTGGCGCGAGCAGCTCCTCCAGATCGAAGCGGCGGAGCGCCTCGAGGCTCGGACGGTCGGTCAGGTCGAAGTGGATCGGCGTCACCGCGATCCGGCCCGCGGCGACGGCGGCGAGGTCCGTTCCCGGCTCGTCGTGGAATCCCGGGTCAGAGCCGTAGATCCAGTAGCGGCGGCGGTGCTCCTCCTCGGTCTCGAGCTTCAGCTCGTCGCGGTAGATGCGCTTGCCCAGGCTCGTGACCTCCACCCCGCTGGGCTCGCCCGCGGGCACGTTTACGTTCAGCAGCGTCCTGGCCGGCAGCGGCACGTCCTCGATGCGCTCGACCAGTCGCGCCACGAAGCCGGCCGCGACCTCGAAGCCGAAGCC
>DAINPC010000201.1:0-4343 GCA_036743695.1 Solirubrobacteraceae bacterium
TGCACAGCGGCCCGTAGACGATGTAGGAGTGCCCGGTGACCCAGCCGACGTCGGCCGCGCACCAGTAGACATCCGACTCCGGCTTGAGGTCGAACACGTAGCGATGCGTCGCAGAGACGGCCGTCAGGTAGCCGCCCGTGGTGTGCAGGATGCCCTTCGGCTTGGCCGTTGAACCGGAGGTGTAGAGGATGTAGAGCGGGTGCTCAGCGTCCAGCGGCTCCGCCGGGCAGTGCGGGTCGGCGGCCGCGAGGATCTCGTCGTAGAAGACGTCACGGCCCTCGCGCATCTGGCAGGCTGTGCCCTTGCTCCTGACCACCACGATCCTCTCCAGGCTCGCCAGATCGCCCATCACCTCGTCCACGCGATCCTTGACCGGCGCCGTCCTGCCCTTGCGCGCGGCGCCGTCCACCGTGATCAGCACCTTGGCCTCGGAGAACTCCATGCGCTCGCGCACCGCCTCCGCGGAGAAGCCGCCGAAGACCACGTTGTGGGGCGCCCCGATGCGCGCGCAGGCGAGCATCGCCACGGCCACCTCGGGAATCATCGGCAGGTAGATACCCACCACGTCTCCCTTGCCCACGCCCAGGGCCTTCAGGGCGCTGGCGAAGCGTTGCACCTCCTCCAGCAGCTGCGCGTAGGTGATGTCGCGCTCCTGGCCCTCCTCGCCGCGCCAGTGGAACGCCACGCGCTCGCCCCGCCCGGCGATCACGTGACGGTCCAGGCAGTTGTAGGACACGTTCAGCGTCCCACCGGTAAACCACTTGTAGAACGGCGGATCCGTGTCGTCCAGCACACGCGTCCACTTCTGGAACCAGTCCAGCTCCTGCGCCTGCTCCGCCCACCACGCCTGCGGGTCGCCGGCGGCACGCTCGTAGACGGCCGGATCGCTCAGCAGCGCCTGCTCGCGGAACTCGGCCGGTGGGTCGAACCTCTCGACGTCGAGCAGCGAGGCGAGCTCCCCGTCGAGCTCCCCGCCAGCGGCTGTACTTGGTTCAGTCGACATCTGTTCCTGCTCCTCTGTCTCGAAGTCACGGACTTCCCACGGGCATTCTTCCACCCGCGCGTGCGCAGCGGAGGCGCTGGCACCCGGCGAGCGTCACTTCCTCCCCAGCGGCACCACCGGCAGCACCGTGCGCCCGAACGTCGAGTTGGCGACTGCGGCAAACGACGCGTACCAGGCTGCCGCAGCGGTGGCCAGGCCGAGGTAGCCGCCCCAGTGGGTGACCGTTTCGTGCGCGCCCGTGGCGCCGATCGCCAGCAGGACGAACGTGACGCTCAGCAGCGCGAACACCGCCAGCAGCGCCCCGCTGGTGCGCAGCGCGGCGACCGTCATGTAGGTGGTGAAGATCGCCCAGCTCCACAGGTACAGGCCCACCGCGTGGCCGGCGTTGCCGCCGATCTGCTTCGCGTAGAACACCTCCAGCGCCCAGAAGGAGATCCAGAAGGCGCCGTAGGAGCAGAACGCCACCGCGCCGAACGTGTTGCCCGTGCGAAACTCCCACATGCCCGCCAGCACCTGGACGATGCCGCCGTAGACGAGCGCCAGGCCGAGCACCACCGGCAACCCCTTGCCGTCCACCAGGTTGGCGTTGAACATCGAGAGCACGAACGTCGTCATCGCAAACGCCGCCAGGCCCAGCGGTCCCGGGTCCGCCGGTTTCCAGCCACCGACCGACGCGCCGTGATCGCGCGCCCGCTCCTCACGTACACGCTCCGTTGCCCCTGCCTCCATGAGAGCCTCCTTAGCATCGCCCCATGCGGGGCGACATCGCGCTGCTTGAGCACTCGCTACAGAACCGGCGAGCCGCAGCTGCGCGCACCCGAGGGTTCCCCTTTGAGGATCCTACTCCCCCGCCGCGCCCCCGCCTCATCGCTGCAACGGACCGTGCACACGGTCCGCCCGCCACGCGGTGGGTCGGCGCCTGGCCCCGTGACGGCTGGCTCAGCCGCGCGCAGAGCGCTTGCGCCGCCGCTTGCGCGAGGAGGCGCCCACGGGCTGCGCCGGCGCCGGCGCCACATCCCCGGCCGTGGCCGGCGTGCGCCCCTTGCCGTTCTGGGCGGCGGTTGCCCGCGCGGGCGCCCGACGCGGGGGCCAGGGGCGAGCCTCGCCCGCGGCCCACGCCGGCGGCTGACCATTGGGCCAGCGGCCCACGAACAGGATGCCGACCATCACCATCCAGAAAGCGGGCACCACCTGTAGCTCCGCGCCGCCGATCGGCAGGAAGATCAGCAGGCCGGTGAAGATGCCGAGGATGCCCATCCAGCGCGGCAGCAGCCCGACCCGCATGGCGTTGACCGCCACCGCGATCATCCCCGCCGCGAGCCCCAGCCCCGCCAGCAGGCTGATGTAGTCCACGATCATGTTGGCCGTGCCCTTGGTGAGCGCCTGATCGACCGCGTTGCCGGAGAAGTCGTGGCCGACGGCGAAGTTGTGCGTCTCGATCGCACTGACCACCTGGTGGCCGAGGCTGACAACCGCCACCGCGATACCGCCGAAGAGCACCAGCGGATGGGCCGCCGAGAAGGTGTTGGGGCGCCTGAAGCGGGTGGCATCCAGGAGCAGCAGCAGGATCAGCGTGAGCGCCCCCACGGCTATCGCCGCGAATGTGCTGCCGGTCAGCAGGGCGAAAGCGTGGTGGCTGATGAACGTGACCTCAGCCGCGCGCGGGCTCACTGCCGGTTCGGCTTCTCCCTTGAGCGCGGGCGCGAGCCCCTGCAGCAGCCCCACGGTGGGCGCGCCTTTGAGCGTGGTGGCGATGATGATGGCGCTCAGCAGGTAGAGCATCCCGCCGGCGAACGCGGGGACGGCGAGCTTGCCCCGACGTTCGGTCTCGCTCTCAACCTGCTGGCGGATCTCGCTTGCGCTGAGCATGAGCAGGGGAGTCTATGATGCGGGCATGGATAGTGGCGGCCTCGGAGACCTGTTCGGCGATCCTGAGGAGCTGCAGCGGCGCTTGGCCGAGTTCGCCGAGCAGATGCAGGGCAACCAGCGCCTGGTGTGGGCCGACAACGCCATCAAGCTCGCCGTGGACATGACCGTGGCGGCCGTAGGACGGGTGAACGTACAGGGCAACGCCGAGGCGCAGGCCGAGCAGATCCGCACCGTGATCGCGCGCGTCTTCCCCGAGGCCGTGGCGCTCGTCCGCGAGGCCCGCGAGGGCCTTCAGTAGCGGGCGCGGCTGCCGCGAGGGTGCCGAGCGCCCGGCGGCGCGGGAGCGTCCTCGTCGATCGACCGCTGCGGCTCCTGCGCGGAGCCGTCCAGCAGGATCACCCCCGCCGCCTCCGCCGCGCGCTCGGCGTCGCGTGAGGCGCGTCCCGCGTAGAGGACCTCCTTGAAGGAGCGGAAGCGGAAGATGAACACCACCGCGCCGAGGCCCATCATGGCCGTGAACGCCGCAATGGCGATCTGCTGGCCGACCGAGTAGGCGGCCACCACGGTGGTCGGGGCGCTGACCGCAAACACCTTCACGAGCAGCGCCTGCTGCACACCCGCGCCGCCCGGCGTCAACGGCACCGCGCCCGCCACCTGGTTGACAGCGAACACCAGCAGGACGTTCTTGACCGAGCCACCCACGCGAAAGGCGTCCAGCAGGAACCAGAAGGCGATGAAGCGGCACATCCACGCCACCACCTGCAGGGCAGCCACCTCGCGCAGGTAGCGGCGCCGGTCCGTCAGGATCGTCACCCCCTGGCGCACCCGCGCCCAGAAAGCCCGCACGCGCACGGACAGCAGCGCAAACGCCACCAGCACGAGGATCGCCACGGCCGTGATCAGGAACAGCGTCAGGCGGAAGTGCTCCGCCAGGTAGGAGATGTCGAACGAGCTCAGTTTCGAGAAGTCCGGCGGCTTGGGGAACACCCCCTGGGTGAAGGCGAAGATCAGCACCAGCACGCCCACGCTCGCGTCGAAGATCGACTCCACGAAGAACGCCGCCGCCACCGTCGGATAGCGCGCGCCCGGGATCGAGGAACGCGTGAGGAACAGCTTGATCACGTCGCCGCCGCGCGCTGGCACCACATTGTTGAAGCCCACCGCCGCGAAGTACGCGCCCCACACCCGCCGCCACTGGAACGCCGCCGCCGGATAGGCCGCGCGCAGGCTGTGGAAGAACGCGCGCGAGCGAATGGTGAGGTTGAGGCCGAAGAACATCAGCCCGAGCAGCAGCGCCGGCCAGTGGACGGCGGCCAGGTCCGTGAAGAACTGGCCCACCGCGTCGAAGAACGAGCTGATGCTATGGCCGACCGACGCAGACGCGGGGAGTGCTGGCACAGCGTCAAGCGTACGGAGATGTCAGCCGCAGGGGTGGGCTATCCACCGCCGAGCGCCAGCGCGCCGATCAGCG
>DAINPC010000202.1:0-4311 GCA_036743695.1 Solirubrobacteraceae bacterium
GCCCGCCGTCGGCCATGAACAGCAGCGGCTTGGTGTAGTCGGTCTGGAAGAACTGTTCGCTGGTCAGCAGGCTGCCGTCGAGGCCGCCGCTCTTGGCGAGATCCAGCAGGCCGGTCATCAGCGTCGGGACCGGGCCGGCACCGCTCGCCTGGACGGTCACGGCGCCGGTGGTCGAGTCGAGCGCCACCGTCTTGGGCGGGGTCTTCTTTTCTTCCAGCGCCGTTTCATATTCTTCAAGCGGCTTGGCGTAGGCTTCTCCCCAGGCCTTCTGGGTTGCTTCGGGCGCGGCCTGGTATTGGGCGATGGCGCTCTGCAGCGTCGGGTTGTCGGGGACCGTCTTCAGCGGGTCGATCACGAAGTCGTTGGCCGTGTTGATCGGATGGCTGACGCCCAGCCATTTCTGCGGGCGCAGGAACCAGGCGTTCACCCCCTTGCTGTTGTGGTTGTAGGGGGGGCCGTATTCGGCCGTTCCGCTGGTGCCGTCCAGCTGCTTCGCCGCGGCGGCGACGAAGTTGACCGGCAGGTCACGCGACCACTGGGCGATCGTGCTCGGTTTGTCGTCAGGCGAGGAGAACAGGATGCTGAACACGATCGCCAGCAGCGTGATCACGCCGACCGCGATGCTCGCCTCCTTGACGAGGTCGTAGGGGGCGTAGCGTCCCTTCCACGGCTGGGTGTTGTCCTTCGGGTGAAGCAGGCCTCCGAGGCGGCTCATGACTGGCCTCCCGTTGAGGCGGCGGCTGGACCGTCCGCGTCGGGTTTGGCGGCTGAGAGGGCTGCGGCGCGCTTGTCGAGGTCAAACGGCGGCACGACGCCGTGATTGCGCACCAGCAGGACGTGCGCGGCCACGAGCCCGACGACCGCCAGCGGCAGCAGCCACACGTGGTAGCTGTACATCTGGCCGAAGTTGGTGACGTTGAAGAAGGCGCCCACCCCGACCGAGTTGAGCCCGTCCTTGGCCTGCGTGGAGATCCACTGGGCGTCGAAGTTCTGCTGAGAGACGTAGCCGGTCAGTGCGGTGGGTATGGCGATCAGGAACGTCACCGCGCCGGTCATCCACACGCGGGCGCGGCCTCCGCGCCAGGCTGCCATCCAGTACTTGCCCCACAGGTGCACGACCATCACGAAGAAGAACAGCTCAACCGCCCACATGTGGATGCTGTTGAAGAAGTGCCCGACTCCCGTGTAGTGCCACCACGCTGGCCCCTTGAGGGCGAGGATCGAGCCGGAGATCAAGATCACGACCAGCGAGGCGATGGTGGCCACGCCGAACACGTAGATCCAGGAGGCGACGTAGGTCGGCTGGCCGTCGGGCAGCAGCTTCTCGGGCGGCAGGGCGGCGACCCCGGCTTCGCGGACGCGGACCGTCCACGAGCTCGGCCGCTGCGGCTTCGGCGGGGCGGCGCTCATGAGCCACCTCCCCGCCTGTGTGCGGCGCCGGGGAACGGCAGCAGGAGCGCCAGCACGAACACCACGAGCATCAGGACGATGACCACGACATTGGCCACCGCCATGTGGATGAAGCTCCAGTCCACTGTATGGGCGGGGTGATTCAGGTTGAACACCGCGCCGAGCACGCTTGACCCTAGGAAATTCAAGACCGGCCTCCTCGGTTTGCTGAGAACTCCATCATTCGAGGAGCCTAGGTGTGCACCTGCCCGGCACGCATCCGTACTTCTCCGCCATCGAGACTCGGCAATACGCCCCGCTAGTCTGGGCTGCGTGCGCCCCCCGCCCACAGCGCCGATCGCGGCGGGAACCCTGATCGTCGGCTACGCGGTCGCCGCGGGCACGGGCTCCCGGCCGCTCGGCGGCGTGGTCCTGCTCGTGGGCGGCCTGTGGTGCATGCGCGTGTGGTATCAGCGCCACGGCGCGCGTACGGCGGTGGAGCTGGGCGGCTTCGGCCTGGGGGCCTTCATCCTCTCCCATGTGCTCGCGCTGGCCCTCGGCGCCTGGCCCGCGGTGCTGCTCGTCGCGGCGGTGACCGCGGCGGTGACCTGGACGCGAGCCGATGCGCGGCCGGCGGGACCACTGGCATTCCGTCCGCCTACCAGGTAGATTTCCGCCATGGCACACGCGGCCGTCTCAACCAGGGGGGCCGAGGTGGGGAATGGGCCTCCAGCCACGATCGAGCGCCCCGACTTCCAGATCGTGCCCCGCGCGGGCCTGCCGATCGTCGCGATCGTCCTCGGTCTGACGATCGCCGGGATCGCGGTCAACAAAGAGTGGCCGCTGACGTTCCTGCACGTGGTCGGCGGCGCGGCCTGGACCGTGATCGACCTGTTCCTCGGCTTCGTGCTCGGGCCGATCATCGGCCGCCTCTCGATCCCGGCGCGAGTCGAGTTCACGACACGGCTGATGCCCAAGATGGTGCTGATCATGCCGACCGTGGTGACCGTCACGCTCGCCGCCGGGTGGCAGCTCGCCACCAAGCTGGGGAACACCCAGACGAGCTACCCGCTGCATGGCTGGATCGTGGCCAGCTACATCGTGGTGGGCGTGATGGCGGTGATCGCCCTCGGCCTGCTCGAGCCGGCGAACATCGCCGTGCTGGTCGAGATGAAGAAGCCGAGGCCCAACCCGGAGGTGATCGAGCGGCTGATGAAACGCTTCATCTACACGGCCGGCGCCACCGGGCTGATGCAGGTTGCGACCTTCGTGATCATGACCAGGCTGGCGGCCGGATGAGCACCCGCCGCCTGCCCCCCGTGACCCAGGTGGGCATGGTCTCGCTGGCGCTGATCGTCGCGAGCGGCATCTACCTCTCGGCCCACATCCCCAACCACGTCTCGCTCGCCCCGGCCGTCGTTCTGCTGTCCGCCTCGGCGCTGCTGCTGGCAGGGAACCTCGTCTCGCTCGCCCGCGTGCAGGGGTTCCCCTGGGCTCGTTTCCTCGAGATCGCCAGATGGGCGCTGGTGGCGTACGTGATCGTCGCGGGGATGATCGAGTACGCGTTCCTGCGCAACCATCTCAGCGGCGGGCCGCTGGTGGTGCTCACGCTTTCCCTCGTCGTGTTCGCGGTACACGTCCCGATCCTCATCGGCTTCACCGTCGCGCGCTATCACGAGAGCTAGCATCGGCGGATGCTCGCTCTGACCGCCGCTCCGGGGGCTCCGGGCAACGTACAGCTGCGCGAGGTGCCCGAGCCGCGGCCGTTGTCGGGGCAGGCGCTCGTGAGGGTCGGCGCCTTCTCGCTGAACCGCGGCGAGACCAGGCGCCTGGCGGACATGAACGACGGCGAGCTCACGGGCTGGGACGTGGCGGGGGTGGTCGAGCGGGCCGCCGCGGACGGGACCGGGCCGCCGCCGGGCACGCGCGTGGTCGGCCTGACTGGGCGCGGCGCCTGGGCGCAGCTGGCGGCGCTCGACACCGGCACGATCGCTTCGTTGCCCGACGGCGTCAGCGACGTGCAGGCGGCGACCCTGCCGGTTGCGGGGCTGACGGCCCTGAAGGCGCTGGACATCATCGGCCCGGTGCTCGCACGTAGCGTTCTGGTGACAGGCGCCAGCGGCGGCGTCGGGCGCTTCGCGGTCCAGCTCGCCAAGCTGGCGGGCGCTCGCGTGAGCGGCGTCTCGGCCAGCGCCGAGCGTGCGCGCGGCCTGCGCGAGCTGGGTGCCGATGAGGTGCTGAACACGCTGGAGCCCGCCGGCCCCGAGTTCGACGCGATCGTGGAGGGCGTCGGCGGCGCCACGCTCGCGGCCGCGCTGCAGCGCGTGGCCCCGTTCGGCGCGATCGTCTCCTTCGCCTCCAGCGATCAGGCGCCGGTCCATTTCCCAACCCGGGCGTTCTTCGGGCGCGCGCCGGGCGCCCGCCTGCACGGCCTGTTCCTGTTCGCCCAGCTCGAGCGCGAGCGCTCGGGCACGCGCGACCTGGGCCGCCTCGTGGGCCTGGTGGCGGACGGCCGCCTGGACTGCTCGGTTGACTTCGAGGGCTCCTGGCGCGCGGCGCCCGAGGCGATGGCCGCACTGATGGATCGCCGGATCGCAGGCAAGGCGGTGCTGCATGTCGACTGAGACCGCTCCGCCGCGGTCGGGGGTCGAGCACTCGCCATCTACGCGGCGGTGAGGGACGCCGGGGGCCTCAGCCGCTGGTGAAGCGGGCGGCCTCCTCGGAGCCGGCGGTGGCGTTGCCCTCGCTGTAGGAGTGCGCGCCGGCGCCGGCGAGCTTGCCGCCGTCCACGATCAGGTACTCCTCGCGGATCGGGCGCCCGGCGAAGAAGCACTCCAGGATCTCGCGCGTGCCGGCCGCGTAGCGGGCCTGCGCGGAGAGGCTCGTGCCGGAGGTGTGCGGCGTCATGCCGTGGTGGGGCAT
>DAINPC010000203.1:0-4286 GCA_036743695.1 Solirubrobacteraceae bacterium
GCCACGTACTTGGTCTCGAGGTACTCGCCGATCCCCTCGAAGCCGCCCTCGCGGCCGAAGCCCGACTGCTTGACGCCGCCGAACGGAGCCGCGGGGTTTGACACCACGCCCTGGTTCACGCCGATCATGCCCGTCTCGATCGCCTCGCACACGCGGAACGCCCGGCTGAGGTCGCGCGTGTAGACGTAGGCCACCAGGCCGTACTCGGTCCGGTTGGCAGCGGCCAGCGCCTGCTCCTCGGAGGAGAACGTGGCAATCGGCGCCACCGGGCCGAAGATCTCCTCGCCGAGCAGCCGCGCCTGATCGGGCACGCCCGCCAGCACGGTCGGCTCGTAGAAGTATCCGCGCCCGTCCGCGCGGCTGCCGCCGAGCAATACGCGCGCGCCGCGCTCGACGGCGTCATCCACCAGCTCCGCCACCTTGCCGAGCTGGGCCGCGTCGATCAGGGGACCAACGTCCACGTCGGGCTCCGTTCCGCGGCCGAGCTTCATCGCGCCCATCCGCCGCGCCAGTTGCTCGGCGAACTCCTGCGCCAGCGACTCGTGCACGTGGAAGCGGTTGGCCGCCGTGCACGCCTCGCCCACGTTGCGCATCTTGGCCAGCAGCGCCCCCTCCACGGCCGCGTCGAGATCAGCGTCCTCGAACACCAAGAAGGGAGCGTTGCCGCCCAGCTCCATGGAGACCCGCAGGACCTGGTGGGCGGACTGTTCGATCAGCTTGCGCCCGACCTCCGTGGAGCCCGTGAAGGAGAGCTTGCGCGTGCGCGGGTCCCTGAGCAGCGGCTCGATCACCGCGCCGGAGCGCTTTGCCGTGATCACGTTCAGCACGCCGCCCGGGAGTCCGGCCCGCTCGAGGATCCTGGCCAGCGCGAGCATCGACAGCGGCGTCTGCTGCGCCGGCTTGACCACCATCGTGCATCCCGCCGCGATCGCCGGGGCGATCTTGCGCGTGCCCATCGCCGTGGGGAAGTTCCACGGCGTGACGAACACGCACGGCCCCACCGGCTGGCGCATCGTCAGGATGCGGCCCTTGCCCGTGGTGTTGACCATGTAGCGCCCGTGGATGCGCACCGCCTCCTCGGAGAACCAGCGGAGGAACTCAGCCGCGTAGGCGATCTCCGCGCGCGACTCCGCCACCGCCTTGCCCATCTCCAGCGTCATCAGCAGCGCCAGCTCGTCCGCCTGCGCGACGATCGCCTCGTAGGCGCGGCGCAGGATCTCCCCGCGCTCGCGCGGCGGGCACGCCGCCCACTCGGCCTGGGCGTCGGCCGCGGCGTCCAGCGCCGCCATCGCATCCTCGGGCTGGGCGTCTGCCACCTGCACCAGCGTCTCCGTGGTCGAGGGGTCCTCGACGGCCAGCGTGCCGCCACCGGTGGCCGCTCGCCACTCGCCCGCGATGAACAGCTCTGTGGGCACCTGCTCGAGAACGGCGCGCTCGCGCTCCGCGCCAGTCATCGTGCAGCCCTCACGCAGCCCCCCCAGCCACCCGACCCATAAGGAATGGGCTGCCTCCACCCAGAGCGCGACCGTGGCATGCCCCGCGTGTTCATGTTGGCACGGATGCCGCACATCGTCTCAACCTATCACCGCCCCGTCATCGCTTCGGGTAGGGCTCGCCGTGCCGCGCGCCTGCTGGTCGGCACGCTCGCCGCACTGGCGCTCGCGGGCGCCCCCGCGGACGCCTCCACGCTGCTGATCGAAGGCGCCGGCGACGGTCACGGCGTGGGCATGAGCCAGGACGGAGCGCTCGGCTATGCCGAGCACGGCGCCACCGACACGGACATCCTCGCGCACTACTACACCGGCACCACCATCGGGCAGGCGCCCGCCAAGGCCGTGGTGCGCGTGCTGGTGGGCGCCAAGGTGGTGAAGGTGCCGCTCGAGCGCTACGTCCGCGGCGTGGTGGCCGCGGAGATGCCCGCCAGCTGGCCGCTGGCAGCGCTCGAGGCACAGGCGATCGCGAGCCGCACCTACGCGCTGACCTCCCACGCGGGCGGCGGGCGCTTCGACGTGTATGCCGACACGCGCTCGCAGGTCTACATCGGCGTGGCCGCCGAGACCGCCCAGACGAACGCCGCTGTAAGCGCCACCGCCGGGCAGATCGTCCTCTACGGCGGCCAGCCCGCCGCCACCTACTACTTCGCCAGCTCCGGCGGCATGACCGAAAACGTCGAGGACGCCTTCCTGGGCTCGCAGCCCGAGCCGTGGCTGCGCGGCGTGGCCGACCCGTATGAAAGCCGCGCCGCATCCGCCTGGACGATCAGCCTGAGCTTCCACTCCGCGGCGGCCCGCCTCAGGGGCCTGCTGATGGGCTCGCTGCGCGGGATCGAGGTGCTCACGCGGGGAGCCTCGCCGCGGATCGTCTCCGCCGAGATCCTGGGCTCGCGCGGCGCCACCCCGGTCACCGGCCCGCAGCTGGCCGGCGCGCTCGGCCTCAACAGCACGTGGGCGTACTTCAGCGTCAAGGACGGCACGCACGTCAAGCGCGAGCCCGACCGCAGCGGACGCCCCGCCGCGGGCAGCCCGCCGGCGCCCGCTGCCCCCGCAACGCCCGCAACGCCCGCAACGCTGGCCACGGCGACCGGGCCCGAGGGCGGCGCTCAGGCTCCGGGGTCCGTCACCACCGCCGCCACCGGCGGCGTGGCTGCCGGATAGGCCATCCGGCCCACCCCGCGGGCGCCTGACCCATACGCTGCGCGGGTGCCCGCTCCCCTGCTGATCGCGGACGTGCCCTGGCTGCTGTACCGCTCGTTCTTCGCGCTGCCCAAATCGATCACCGACGGGGACGGGCGCCCCGTCAACGCGCTGCTGGGAACGGTCAACGCGATCCTGTCGCTGATCCTCGACTCGCCTGCGGCAGCGGGGCGTCCGCGCGCCGTGGTCGCGTGCACGGGCGCCGAGCAGGCGGCCTACCGCGTTGAGCTGTACCCGCCGTACCACGCCCACCGCGACCCCATGCCGCCCGAGCTCACCGCCCAGTGGGAGAAGGCCCCGGCCCTGCTCCAAGCACTCGGTTGGACCGTGCCCGGCAGCGAGGATCTGGAGGCGGACGACCTGATGTTCTCCTTCGCCCGCGTCGAGCACGAGCGCGGCGGACGGGGCCTGCTGCTGACCGGCGACCGCGATCTGTTCGGCGCGGTGACCGAGCGGGTGGCGGTGCTGGAGCTGCGCAAGGGAGCCACGCCCGGCGAGATCGGGCCCGAGGAGGTGCGCGAGCGCTATGGCGTGGACCCGGGGATCGTCCCCGACTTCATCGCCCTGCGCGGCGACCCCTCCGACGGCCTGCCCGGCGCGCCCGGGATCGGCGCCAAGACGGCCGCCGAGCTGCTGCGCGCGCACGGGTCGCTGGAGGAGGTGCTGGCCGCGGCCGCGGCCGAGGGCGCGGGCGGCATGCGCCCCCGCATCGTCACGGCGCTGCTGGAGAACGAGCGACTGCTGCTCGCCTTCAAGCGGATAGCCACGCTGCAGCGCATCGACGTCAAGGCTCCCGCCGACCGCAGGACGGACTTCGCGCGCGGCGCGGGGCACGCGCGCGAGCTCGGCATGCGGCGCCTGGCCGAGCGCCTGGAGAAGCTCGCTACGGCGTGAACTTGACCGTGATGACGTCGCCGTCGGCCATCACGTAGTCGCGGCCCTCCAGGCGCAGCGTTCCGCGCTCGCGCGCGCCCGCGTATCCGCCCGCGTCCACCAGCTCCCGCCAGCCGATCACCTCCGCGCGCACGAACCCCTTCTGGATGTCCGAGTGGATCGCCCCCGCGGCGTGCCACGCGGTCAGGCCGCGGCGCAGATGCCACGATTGCGCCGGCTTGCCCTCGCCGGCGGTGAAGAAGGCGATCAGCTCCAGCAGCGCGAACGCCTCGCGCACGACCCTGGCCAGCCCGGACTCGCTCACGCCCAGCTCAGCTCGCATCGCCCGCGCGTCCTCGTCCTCCAGCTCGGCCAGCTCGGACTCGATGCGCGAGGAGACCGCCACCGCGCGGGCGCCCTGGGAGGCGGCGTGCTCGGCGATCTCCGCTGGAACCTCCTCCGAGCCCTCGTCCACGTTGGCCACGAACAGCACCGGCTTGCTGGTCAGCGAGCCGAGGTCGCGGGCCGCGTTCGGCGCCTCCGCGGGCGGCGGGATCGTCCGCGCTGCTCGGCCCGCCTGCAGTGCCTCGATCACGCTCCGCAGCCATGCCTCCTCGGCGACCGCCACCCGGTCGCCGCCGCGAGCCTGCCTCCCGACGCGCTCCACCCGCCGCTCGGCCTGCTCGAGGTCCGCAAGCATGAGCTCCGTCTCGATCGTCT
>DAINPC010000204.1:0-4218 GCA_036743695.1 Solirubrobacteraceae bacterium
GTAGGAGACGCCAAGCTGGTGTTCGCAGCTGCCGGTCACGCCGAGCTGGCGCAGCCCCCGTCGTGCCAGGGTCCAACCAGGGTCCGAGCGCGTTGATTGGCCTGACCCCTTCCAGAAAAAAGCCCCGCATGATCCGGGCCTTTTGGAAGTACCGCTACCGGGATTCGAACCCGGGTTTCCGCCATGAGAGGGCGGCGTCCTAGTCCCCTGGACGATAGCGGCGCGCCAGCGACCGTCCCGAGGCTAGCAAAACGCCCCGACCGAGCCTCGCCAATGGCCCCCGAGATCGCCTGCACGCGGTTCGACCACCACCCCGCCGCCCGGCTGACGCGGGTGCGGTATCTTCGCATACCCACCGGCACGCGGATGTGGCGGAATTGGTAGACGCGCACGGTTCAGGTCCGTGTCTGGGCAACCAGGTGGAGGTTCGAGTCCTCTCATCCGCATTGGCCAGGGTCGGCCCCTGTCGTCGACGCGGACGGGCCGATCGGGCTGTCGTCTCCGCTAGGACGACGATGGATCTGTGCCCATTGCATGTGCCTGCTGCTGGCGTCCCCACTCGCGCGCGGTGGTCGCCATCGCGGTCAGGCGGTCTTGGACGCGGCGATGGAGGGTCCCTTCGGGATAGCTGCCGTCGGTGTCGCGATCGCCCGCCCGCAGACCCGTGAGCAGCTCGATGCCCTCATCCACGCTCTCGACCGCCCACACGTGGAAGCGTCCTTCGCGGACTGCGTCGATGATGCGCTGTTCGAGCATCAGGTGACGACGGTTGCTGGCGGGGATGATCACGCCCTGCCCGCCTGTCAGCCCGGCGCGCTGGCACGCGTCGAAGAACCCCTCGACCTTCTCGGTGACGCCGCCCACGGCCTGGACGCGCCCATGCTGGTCAACCGAGCCGGTGACCGCTACGCCCTGGTCGATCGGTGCCTCGGCGAGACTCGAGAGAAGGGTGTACAGCTCACTGCTGGCGGCCGAGTCCCCCTCGAGGCCGCCGTAGGACTGCTCGAACGTGACGCTCGCCGACAGAGACAGCGGCACGCCGTTGCCGTAATGCTGCTCGAGGTACCCGCGCAGCGTGAGGAACCCCTTGTCGTGAATGCGCCCGCTGAGCTTGCTCTCGCGGTCGATGCTCACCAGCTCGCCGCCACCCGTGGCAGTTGTCGCAGTGATGCGCGCTGGGTGGCCGAACGCGTAGTCGCCGAGGGCGACGATCGCCAGGCCGTTGAGCTGCCCGACCGCGCGACCCTGTAGCTCGATGTGGATCGTGCCTTCGTCGACCATCTGCGCGAGGCGCTGCTCGATCAGATCCGAACGCCCACGCCGCTCGCGGATCGCCTGCTCGACGTGCTCGGCCGCCACAAGCTTGGACCCGGCGCGGCCTGCCCAATGGTTGGCCTCGGTGACGACGTCGGCGATCTCCACGAGGCGGGTGGTGAGCTTGCCCTGATGGGCGGCGCGGCGTGCGCCGTGCTCGATGGCGAGTGCGACGGCGCCCGCGTCGAAGTGGCGCAGCCCGTTGCGCGCGACCTGTGCGCTGATGAAGGAGGCGTAGCCCGATGTCTGCGTCCACGGCATCTGCGTGTCGAAGTCAGCGCGCACGCGGAACAGCTCGGCGACGTCCTCGTCGAGCGCGTGCATCAGCTCGTACAGCTCGCCCGAGCCAGTGAGGATGATCTTGACGTCAACGGGCACCGGGTCGGGGGTGAGCGTCGCCATGGGAAGCAGCGTGAACTGCTCGCCGAGGTTCTCCACGCGGGCGCGGCCAGTGCGCACGATCTCCTTGAGCTTGTCCCACACGAACGGCTGGCGGAGCACGTCCTCCGCGCGCACGATCATGTAGCCGCCGCTGGCGGCGTGAATCGCGCCGGACTTGATGTGACGGTGATCGGTGACAGCCGCGCCGAGCGTCGTCTCGAACTCGATACGACCGAAGAGCCGGGCGAACGTCGGGTTGCGCTCGACAAGGACCGGCGCGTCAGCCTGCTCGCGGGCGACGAACAGGTTGACTTCGTAGCGGGCCCTGAAGACGTCGATGCCGCGGCCGAGCATCGCCCGCATCGACATCGCCGCCTGCGTTTGCTCGGCATCGGCGAGGAAGCCATCGGAGTTGGCGACCACGTCCTCGCGTGCGAGATCCAGCCATGCGCTGACGGGCTGCGAGTCGGCGTAGTCCTGCTTGAGCTCGTCGATCAGATGCCCGACCGCGAACAGGACCACTTCGCGGTCCAGTGCGCTAACGCGTTCGCGCACTTGCGCGTCGATCGCGCGCAACTGGGACACGATGCTGTTCATGCGCTCCTGGACCTCGTGGCCCGCGGTGTTCAGTTGCCGTCGCGTCTCCTCCGGCAGCTCCTGGAACTCGTGCGGCGTCACAGGCTGACCGTGCACGAGCGGGATCGTCACCGCCCCGGCCGGGGTCATCTCGAGTTCGAGGTCGCGCGAGCGCGCGAACGCGCGCACCTGCTCGAGTATCTCCTGACGTTGATGCTCGAACGGTTCGACCGCCTCCAGCCGCCGGCGCCGATAGCTCTCGCTCTCGAACGCGTTCGGGATCTCTCGGCCGGCCTGTTGGACGAAGGCCGCCATCGCCCGCTCCAGCCGCCGGCCTTGACCGGGCGCGAGCGTTGCACACAGCGGCCTGCCGGGCTCCTCGAAGTTGAACAGGAAGACAACGTCGCGCGGTGGGGGCTGGGTGCGCGCGTGCTCGCGGAGCCTGGCCTCGATCGTCTCGCGCTTGCCGGTGCCCGCGGGGCCGGTGGCGAACACGTTGTAGCCGAGCTGAGAGACCTCGACGGCGAAGTCAATCGCGCGCAACGCGCGCTCCTGGCCGACCGCGCCGTCTTCGGGCTCGACCTCCGCGGTCGTGCGAAAGCCGAGCGCCGCCGGGTCGCACCGCCGCCGGAGCTCCTCGGGAGCAAGCCGCAGATGCTCGCGCGCGTTCACGGACACCGTTACGCCGGTCCTGTGGCGTCGAGGGTCGCCATCGCCCGGTAGATCATCGCGGTCATCGCCGAATGATGTCTCGACCACGTCTCCGCCCACCCCAGCGGCTGCTTCGACCAATGGGTCCCCGTCGCCCGCATTCAGCCGCACAGCCGGGAGATTCTTCCCCTGGGCGCGGGGAGCCGGCTCCGTCTGTGGCGTGGCAACGCACGCGGGCTGAGCCTCCCATGAGGCATAGCATTGAAGCTGATGACGAGCCGAGAGCACCTGGCGCGGCCGACGCCGATCGGCGCGCCTCCGTGCCAAGGGCACCGAAGCGGTCAGGGTCCCAGCGTTGTACCCGGCTCCGCACTCTGGCCGATGACGGATTCGCCGCGACAATGCCTGCGCTGGCGCCAAATTGGCGCTATGCTGTTGCGTGCCCAGCGTGCAGATCAAGGACGTACCGCCTGACGTTCACGCGGTCTTGCGACAGCGAGCCGCTGCCGCCGGCCAGTTCCTGCAGGAGTACCTCCTTGGCCGACTCGTTGCAGACGCCCGCCACCCCACGCTCGACGAGGTGCTCGCCCGCGCTGGCGGACGCGCTGGCGGATCAATCCGGCTGAGCGATGCAGCACGCATGGTTCGCGCAGACCGCGACGCGGCGTGATAGTGATTGATGCCAGCGTTCTCGCGACTGCGCTCGGCGACGACGGAAAGGACGGCGACGCGGTGCGCGAGCGGCTTGTGGGCCAAGAGCTTGCGGCGCCCGAGATCATCGACCTCGAGGTTATGTCCGTGTGGCGCCGCACTCTCACTGACAAGCGCCGCGCAGCCTTTGCCTTGGCGGATCTCGCAGATCTGCCACTCAGACGTGCGCCCCACCTCCCGCTGCTTCCGCGCTGCTGGGAGCTCAGACACCACTTCACGCCGTACGACGCCTCCTACGTGGCGCTCGCCGAAGCGCTCGAGGTAACCCTGCTTACCGCCGACCAGCGACTCTCTCGCGCCCCCGGCATCCGCTGCGCCGTGGACGTTGTGAAATAAGGCGAGTTCGGCGCACCAAGCGCTTGAACGTCGCTCGGCACCATCGTCTTGGCTACCGCTTCCGCCGAAGGAGAAGGCAGGCCGCCCGCTGATCAGCTGGGTGAACGCGGTCGAGGTCTACTACCGCGTCGAGCGCGACCACGGCCGCGGTCCCGGAGCGGGCGGCGGTGCCGGCCAGCCGCCCTAAGCGGGACGTGGCGGGTCGCGAAGCGACCCGCCACCGGACGTTTAGCGCCTGCTCCCGTGTGG
>DAINPC010000205.1:0-4218 GCA_036743695.1 Solirubrobacteraceae bacterium
CGTGTAGCCGGCCGTTCAGCTGCGAACATAGGACGGGTGCGCAGCGATCCATCTGATACCGGTGGCCTGTTCGTCGGGCGCCGACCCGGTACCGCGCCCGTGCGCTACCGCGCGCTGCCCGAGCGCGGCGGCGCCCTGCGCCGGCGCATCGACGGCTCGCTCGCCGGCATCCTGCTGGCGGCCATCACCCTGATCAGCCTGCTGTGCTGGGGACCGATCCCGCTCGCCTGCCTGTGGCTGGGCTCGCAGGCCGACTACCTGTCGGGCAGCGTCGACGTGGGCATCCTGATCTCGTTCGTGGGGCTGTTCGTGCTGCTGTTCGGAGCGCTCTCCGTCCTGCGCCGCCTCGATCACGCCTGGATCCTGGTGCGCAGGGCCGCCGGGCACGACCAGCGCACGGGGGCGCTCGGGCGGATCTTCGCCGTCACCGCCGCCGTCTGCGGACTGATCTTCGCCTTCTGGTTCATCGTCATCAACGGACCGGGCAACGGGGGCGTGTGAGGGACGCTCCCGCGCTTCGCGGCCGCGCTGCGCTCGAGGATCGCTGCTAGAACGGGCCAAGACCGTGGGCCCGCTCGACTACTATCGCCAATTCGAGGGAATGACCGAGGAGGAGGTCAACGCGGGCCTGCGCGAGGCCGCCGCGGAGCGCAAGCGCAAGGCGCTCACCCGTGTGGAGACGCTGGACCTCTCGCACACCACCTGGCCCGAGCTGCCCCACCCGCGGATCGTCAACGCGATCACCTACGTGGCCCGCCGCGGGCTCTACCGCTACCCGCATCTCAGCGGCTCCGGCCTGCGCCACGTGCTGGCAGAGCGCCACGGCGTGGACCCGGCCCGCCTGATCCTCGGCAACGGCGCCGCCGAGCTGCTGAGCGCCGCCGCCCGCGCCCTGATCGAGCCCGGCCAGCAGCTGCTGACGCCCTGGCCCTCCTACCCGCTGTATCCGCTCATGGCCCGCCGCGCGCACGGACGCGCGGTGCGCCTCCCCGGGGGCGTGGACGCCCTGCTGGAGGCCGCCCGCGAGCCGGACGTGCGGGTGATCGCCCTGGCCAGCCCCAACGACCCCACCGGCGAGCTGCTCGCCGGCTCGGAGCTGGAGCGCCTGCTCGACGGCCTGCCCGAGGGCGTGGCCGTCCTGCTCGACGAGGCGCTGGTCGAGTTCGCCGACGCGCAGCCGATCGACACCTCGCTCACGCTGCTCGAGAAGCACCCCCGCCTGCTCGTGTTCCGCAGCTTCTCCAAGGCCTGGGGGCTGGCGGGCCTGCGCATCGGCTATGCGCTCGGCGCGCCCGGCTCGGAGGGCCTGCTGGCCGAGCTGGAGCCCGACCTGGGCGTCTCGGAGGTCTCCCAGGCTGGTGCCCTGGAGGCCCTGCGCAGCTGCTCGGAGCTGATCGAGCGCCGCATGCGCACGATCTGTGAGGAGCGCCCGCGCCTGAGCGGCGCGCTGCGCGAGCGCGGATTCGTGCTCAGCGACTCGCAGGCCAACTTCGTGTGGGCCGCGCACCCGGCCCTGGAGGGCGCCGAGCTGGCCGCGCGCCTGGCGCGCGCCGGCGTGCTGGTGGCCGCGGGCGACGCGCTGGGCGAGCCCGGTCACGTGCGCATCGGGCTGTATTCCTCCGGCGCCGGCGACCGGCTGCTCGACGCGGTGGACAAAGCGCTGTAGGCGCCCTGCTGGCTGTGGATCAGCTGCCGGAGCTGGACTGGCGAAGCAGCGCGCCGGTCGTGCCCTCGAGGATCTTCCTCCAGGCGCTGACAGCCTCGCCACGCTCGTCGAAGTGCTCAACCACCTGGCGCACTCGTTTGGCGGAGAGCTCAAAGCCGTGGCGTTCCGCCACGTCCTGGTAGCGGTCGTATTCGCCCGCAAGCTGCTTGGTCACCGACTCGAAGCCGTGGCGGGCGATCTCCACGCGCGAGGTGAAGCTCATCATGGACGTCTGGAACATCAGTTCGTCGGTGGGCTCCGGCTCGATCAGGACGATGTCAACGCCCGGATAGCGCTCCTCCCAGCTCTTGGCCAGTTCGTGCAGGCGCTGGTGGGCCACCAGCTTGAAGACCTGGTAGCCGATCTGCGCGAATCCCATGTCCGAGACCCGGCGCGGGCGCTTGCCGCGCAGCGTGTTGACGGTGGTGGAGAAGTCGTTGACGAACGGCACGATCGGGTTGATCACCACCACCAGCTTCGCGCCCGCCTGGATGGCGATGTCCAGGTTGGTGGTCGAGACGATCCCACCGTCGATCAGGTCGCGGTCGTGGACGCGCACCGGCGCGTAGACCATCGGCAGCGCCCCCGAGGCGCGCACGGCGGTCGAGATCGGCACATCCTCCGAGCCGTCCACGCCGAGCACCACGCGCTCGCACGTATCCAGGTCGGTGGTCGTCAGGTAGAGCTCGCAGTCGAGCTTGCCGAAGTCGTCCGTGCGCCCAGGTTCGCTGAGGACCTTCTGCAGGTAGCTCTCGATGCCCGCGCCCGTATAGAGGCCCGAGGGCAGCCCGTCCGCGAGGCCCATGACCACATCCATCAGCGACACGCCGCCGGGCTGGGAGAGCAGCTGGCGCGCCATCGAGAGCGCGCGCAACGGCATCAGCGCCCCCTTGCGCGCGAACTCCAACAGGTTCGGGCGCAGCAGATCGCCGATGCTCACGTCCTTGAACGGGAGGTTGCCCTGGCCGGTCACCACCCTCATCATCTCCTCGGGGGTCACGCCGTTGGCGCACAGCGCCGCTATGAACGACCCCGCGGAGGTGCCCACGTAGACGTCGAAGTTGTTGACCGTGCTGTTGACCAGCAGCAGGTCGAGCGCCCTCAGCGCGCCGATCTCATAGACCCCGCCCGTGAAGCCGCCGCCGCCCACTACCAGCGCGGTCTTGTCGCGCCGGGGCCGGCGCCGGCGCTCCGCCGCGGCCGCTATACCGACCCCGCGGGCCGCCTGGCGACGCGTCCGTGCCTTGCCTTTGACCGTCGGCTCCAGCTTGACAACCTTGCCCATGAAAGGGACATTCTACGGGCGCGTGCACTCGAACCCGTCGGCCAAGCTCATAATTCTCCTCTGCGGACTTTGGCTGCTCGGCGTCCTCGCGCCCGCGCCAGCCGGCGCCAGCGGCGGCGTGGCCGAATTGCAGGCCGATCTCAGCCACCAGCTGGCCCTGGCCGGAGCCCGCAACGGCGCCTACGTCTACGACCTCACCGCCAAGCAGGCCCTGTTCGCCGAGCGCGCCAGCGCGCTGCGCCCGCCGGCCTCCGTGGAGAAGCTCTACACCGCCACCGCCGCACTCGGGCAGATGGGCGCGACGGCGCAGCTGGATACCACCGTCCTCGGCGTCGGGCACCTCGCGCCGGGCGGGGTCTGGGAAGGCAACCTCTACCTGCACGGGGGAGGCGACCCGACGTTCGGCAGCAGCGCGTTCATCCGCAGCCACTACGGCGGCGTGGGCACGAGCGTATCCACGCTGGTCACCCAGCTCGTGCGGGTTGACGGCATCCATCACATCGCCGGCTCGATCGAGGGCGACGAGTCCTACCTGGACTCGCTGCGCGGCGAGCCCTCCAGCGGCTACGCCTCCGACCCCTTCCTCGAAGGGACCCTGAGCGCGCTGGCGTTCGACCGCGGCGCCAGCGCCACCGAAAAGGGCGCCCACGCGCCCGCTGCCTACGCCGCGCGCAAGCTGAGCCAGGCGTTGAGCGCCGACGGGGTCAGCATCCGCGGCTCCGCCGGCGCCGCAACCGCCCCCGCCGGCGCCGTCCAGCTCGCCGCCGCGCAGTCGCCGACCGTCGCGCAGCTGCTCGGGCTGATGCTGCCGCCGTCAGACAACTTCTTCGCCGAGACGCTGCTGAAGGACCTGGGCGCCCGCTATGGCGGCAAGGGCACCACCAGCGCGGGCGCCGCGGTGGTCTCACGCACGCTCGGCTCGCTGCTCGCCATCCACCCGCGCGTGGTTGACGGCTCCGGGCTCTCGCCCGCCGACCGGACATCCCCCTACCAGGTCGCAGAGCTGCTGGTGGGTCTCGCCTCCACGCCCCTCGGCACGGTGCTGCGCGAACACATGGCCGTGGCCGGGCGGACCGGCACGCTCGCCCTGCGCATGCGCCACACCGCCGCCGCCGGCCGCTGCCAGGGCAAGACGGGAACCCTCACCGGCGTCTCCAATCTCGTCGGCTACTGCCAAGCCGCCGACGGGCACCTGCTCGCCTTCGCCATCTTCACCGACGGCATCTCC
>DAINPC010000206.1:0-4209 GCA_036743695.1 Solirubrobacteraceae bacterium
GGCCGCCGGACTCGCTCATGACGATCAGGAACAGCAGCGGGTAGCCAAAGACCTGCACGAGGTGTTTGACGTCGAGGATGGCGGCGAGCATGGGTGTGCGCCCTAGGATGGCGGAAGCCCGGATTCCAACCTAGGCTCAGTGCCGGGACGCGCCGCCGGAGTGGGGCTCACGCAGCCGTCTGGGGCCCGCGCTCGGTCACGCGTTGCCTGGCGCCTGGTCCAGCCGCAGCGCTTCTGAGCGGGAGCGCCACCAACCGGCGGCGCTCCCGCTCAGATCACGGCGTGACTGTGATCTTGCCGTCCATGTTTTCGTGGATCACGCACTCGAAGCTGTAGACGCCCGGCTTCGTGAACGTGATCTTCGCGCTCGAGGGCAGTGGGCCGCCGAGCGAGAGCACGCCGGCCCCCTCGAAGCCGTTGCCGTGGTTGGTGCCCGTGTACGGGGGCAGCGGCGGCGGATCGCTCGGGTAGGAGGCGAGCGGGTTGACGAGCAGCGTCGGCGGTCCCGCAGGGTTCGGCTGCGCGGTCGTGAACGTCTTCTCGATCGCAGCCGTGTACGCGGCGGGGCCGAAGGTGATCGTGTGGACCTCGCGCTTGCTGGCGATCTGGAAGTCGACTGTCGTGCCCGCCTTGACCTTCAGGTTCCCGGGGAAGAACTTGAGCCATGCGACGGGTCCGCTGCCGTCGTTGCCCGCCAGCACCGTCGTCGCGCCCGGTTTGACCTTGCCCAGCTTGCGAGCCTGCACCTTCGCGGCCGCCTCCTGGGCGCTGGCGGTGGCGCGGTCCTGCGCGGCCGTCGACACCTTCTTGCTCTTCGGCAGCACCTGGACAACACCCTTCATGCCCGGATGCACGAGGCAGTTGAACGTGTACGTCCCGGCCTTTGTGAACTTCACCACGAACGGGGCCGGCGGCCCGGACGGCGCGGGCAGGCCGCTGTTGAGGAACCCGCTGCCTTTGTAGGTCTTGCCGCCGCTCGGGGAAGCCGTCACCGGGTTGATCACCTGGTTCGGCTGGCCGTTGAACCAGAACGAGGCGCTCGCCGCATCGAGCTGGCGGCTGATCGGGTTGCCGATCGCAGGGATGATGAGCGGCGGGGGCGTCTGGCCCTTGGCGAGGAACGAAACCGTGTGGAAGCCGTTGATCGCCCAGCTCACCGAGTCGCCGACATGGATACGTGTGAGGCTTGGGAAGAACCCGTTGAGATCGAGGTGATCGACACCCGTCGGCTGCTTTGCCGGTTACTCGCGCAAACCTAGCACGACGTCAGCCCGCCTTGCCCGCCGCCTCGCTGGGCTAGCGGGTGTTTTCCGAGACCAGCTGCTTCAGCGCGGAGGCGGCCTGCTGGACGTCGGAGTAGACGACGTTGCGCAGCACCACTTTGGTCGGCGCGGGGGCCGAGATCAGCACCACGGCGACGATCGCCAGGGCTAGGGCGAGCAGCGCGAGCACTGTGATGACGAGGCGATTGTTGCCCCGCCGCCGTGACGCCTTGGCGGCCTTCGGCGGCTGCACGAGCGGCGCCTTGGCCCGGGGCGGCCCCGGACGGGGGCGGCGGGTGGCCACGGCGTCCGCGGGCGCGCTGGCGCGTCGAGCGGAGGCGAGCACGCTGGTGGCCTGGGTGGCGGGCGTCCCGCGCGGCGGCGCCTGGCGCTCGCCCGGTGCGATGCCCTTGGCCCCGTCGCTGAGCGCCTTGCGCATCTCGCGCGCGGTGCTGTAGCGCTCGCGCGGGTCCAGCGCCAGCGCGATGGCGATCGCATCGGCCAGCTCGGGGCGGACGGCGGCCACGATCGTGTCCAGTGTCGGCGGCTCCTCCTGCTGCTGCTTGAGCGCCAGCTCGGTCAGCGACGTCGCCTCATAGGGCAGGCGCCCGGAGATCAGCTGATAGGTGACCACCCCGAGGGCATAGAGATCGGCCTTCGGACCCGCCTCCTCGCCGCGGGCCTGCTCGGGCGCGAGATAGGCGGCGGTGCCCAGCACGGAGCCGACCTGGGTGATGCTCGACTGCTCGGTGGCCTTGGCGATGCCGAAGTCCGCGAGCTTGACCTCGCCTTCGCGGGCTCGCAGCAGGTTGCCGGGCTTGACGTCGCGGTGCACCACGCCGTGGCGATGGGCGTAGTGGAGCCCCTCGCACGCCTGTTCGATGATCGCCAGCGCCTCATCGACCTCCACCCAGCCGTCGTCGCGGAGGATCTCCGCGCATGAGGAGCCTTCGATGTACTCCATCACGATGAAATACTGATCCGTACGCTCGTCGCGGCCCGAGTCGAACACCTGCACGATGTTCGGATGCACCAGGCGCGCCGCCGCCTGCGCCTCGCGCTGGAAGCGGGACACGAACGCGGGGTCGTCGGCGAGGTGCTCTGCCAGCAGCTTGACGGCCACCTGGCGCTCGAGGCGCATATCCAGCGCGAGGTGCACCGTTGACATGCCGCCGAAGCCCAACCGGCCCTCCAGGCGATAGCGCCCCGCGATCTCGGTGGCGCTCATTTGCCGCCTTCCTGGCCGCCCGCTCCCACTCCCCCGGCGGCGCCCGGGCCCGCTTCGCCGGCACCCGTGCCGCCCTGTTCGCCGCCCCCTCCCGGCGGCGTTTCGCCGACGCCGGGAGCGGGCGTGCCGCCCCCTGGACTGGAGGTTGTCGGGGTGGTGGTGGTGGGGGTCGTCTGCGTGGGGGTCGTCTGCGTCGCGGTCGGGGTGCTGGTGGTCGGGGTGGTGGTGGTTTTCGCCGTGGTGGTCGTGGCGGTGCTCTGGGCGAGCGGCTGCATGCACAGTTCGTGCGCGCGCACGCGCAGGTTGGCGATGCCCTGGCGCAGGTTGTTGCGCAGGCCGGCATCCACGGTGGCGGGCAGCGCGTTGAAGTCTTGCTCGGTCTTCAGCAGGGCCGCTTCGGTGGTGGTGCAGTTGCCGTTGGCGCTTTCGGCCCTCTGCTGGACGGCTTCGAAGTCGCTCTTCAGCGGCCCCGCGCTGGCGGCGGGGATCAGCCCCTTGGTGGAGCTGCCGCAGGAGATCAGCAGCGCGGCGGCGAGCCCGAACAGCGCCGCCATGAGGAGGCGCAGGATCGGCGGGCGCAAGTCGCCACGATCGCGCGTCCGCGTCGCTTGTGTGGCCGGCTGCATCCTCATTGACCGTACTCCAGGCGCTCGGCGAGCGAGTCCGGCAGGCGCGCCGCGCGGATCGCGGCGGCGGCGCCGGCCACGTCGTACTCGGCGCGGTGAAAGGAGGCGGCCATGCCGTCGAGGTCTAGCAGCAGCCACGATGCGCGCCGGTCCCCGTCGCGCGGCTGTCCGACGCTGCCGGGGTTGAGCAGCCACTCGCCGTCGGCCACGTCGAGCAGCGCCCCCTCGCGGCGCGGCTCGCCGGTGGCCAGCTCGCCCTGGTGACGCTCGAAGGACAGCGCCACATGCGAATGGCCGATCAGGCAGATGCGGTGATTCTGCGCGTCCAGGCACAGCTCGGCCAGCAGCGTGGAGAGCACGTACTCCCACACGGGGTCGCGGGGGCTGGCGTGATAGAGGCCCACCGACTCCTCCTCGCCCTGCGGCGCCAGGCTCTCCAGGAAGGCGAGGTTCTCGGGTGCGATCACCTCGCGGGTCCACTGGGCGGCGAGGCTGGCGCCGCGTGAGAACTCATCCAGCGGTATCTCTCCCGTGACCGCGAGGTCGTGGTTGCCGGCCAGGCACACAGCGGCGTGCTCCCTGGCGAGCTCCACGCACGCGTCGGGCTCCGCGCCGTAGCCCACCAGGTCGCCCAGGCACCACAGCTCGGAGGCGTCGCTGGCCGCGACGGCGTCGAGCGTCGCCTCGAAAGCGTGCCGGTTGGCATGGATGTCAGAGATGACTGCGACCTTCATCGTTGCTGGGTACGAACACCCCTATTCTCCGGGCGTTGCACGGCTCATCCCGCTGCAAGCGCGCAGCCAGGCGCGCTTGCCCGCCCGCCGGGCGGGGAGCGACGCCGCCTGACCCTACTCGGGCTCGGACGCGCCCTCGGTCCCGCCGTACTCGGGCAGGTTCTTGATGCCCTCGCGGGTGCGCCACTTGGAGTAGTTGTCCTCCATCGCGTCGATCAGCTCGCGCATGAAGCGCGGGGATAGGTTCACACGGGAGACGACGACGCCGGGAACCTCGTCGGACTCGACCTCGTGGTCGACCCGGGCGAAGGTGACGGTGAACTCGTAGTCGGAGTGGCTGACGTTGGCGAAGTTCGCGT
>DAINPC010000207.1:0-4148 GCA_036743695.1 Solirubrobacteraceae bacterium
GCAGACCGAAGATCCATCCGGTGAGCAGCTGCTCGATCGCGCCGTAGAAGGCCATGGCGGCGAAGCGCGCTTCGATCTCCGCCTTGAACACGCCCTCCTGCTGTGCCTTGGCCACGATCTCCCCGATCAGCTCGTATGCCGCTCGGATCTCGCCGAGGTGGGTCTGCCCGAACGAGTTGGCCGCGCGGGTGACCTCGACGATGATCACCTTCATCAGGTCCGGGTCGTGCTGATAGCTGTCCACGATGAACGAGGCGATCGCCATCAGCTTCTCCCTCACGGGGATCGGCTCGGCGTCCACGTCGCGGATCAGCTCCAGCATCACGTTCCAGCGCTCCAGGAACAGCGTGTCGAGGACCTCGTCCTTGGAGGCGAAGTAGTGGTAGACGAGGCCGTAGGCCACGCCCGCCTCGTCGGCGATGTCCGAGACGCGGCACGCGTGGAAGCCCTGGCGGGCGAACACGCGCACGGCCGCGTCCAGTATCAGGCGGCGCTTGTCCGGCGCCGACTTGGCGGCGCGCGGGGTCGAGGATCGCTCCGCGCTCACGCAGCCTCCCGTCCGGGCCAGCTGTAGGCGGAGGGCCGGCGGTTGGCCAGCGAGGGAAGCCGCGCGCGGATCTCCAGCTGCTGGCGAAGATCCAGGTCCGCCACGATGTGGCCCTCGCTGTCGGGCGCCTGCGTGAGCACCACGCCCCACGGGTCCACGATCATGGAGCGCCCGCCCGACTGCTGGACGATCTCCGATCGGTCAGCTGGATGGCAGCCGACCTGGTTGGCCGCGATCACGAACGCCTGGTTCTCGATCGCTCGTGCGCGCACGAGCGTCTCCCAATGATCGCGGGTCGTCTGCAACGTGAACGCGGCCGGGACGGCGATGATGCGAGCGCCCAGCACCGCGAGTATCCGATACAGCTCCGGGAAGCGCAGGTCGTAGCAGATCGAAAGCCCCAGCTCCTCTCCGCCGGCGGTCCGCGACAGGACGATCTCCTCGCCCGCCTGCTCCAGCGCGGACTCCCTGTAGGCGTGCCCGCCGACCTCCACATCGAACATGTGGATCTTGCGGTACACCGCTCGGATCTCGCCCCGCGGGTCCACGTGCACGGAGGTGTTCGCCAGCTTCTCCTGGCCGGGCACCAGCTCCAAGATGGATCCGGCCACCAGATCCACGCGAAGCTCGCGGGCGAGCTCGCGGGCCCACCCGATCGCCGGACCGTCGAGCGGCTCGGCCGCCGCGCGCAGCTCCTGCTCGGAACCCATCGCAGTCCACTTCTCGGGGAGTACGATCAGGCCTGCGCCGTCCGCCGCCGCCGCGCGCGTGAGGCGGTCGGCGACAGCCAGGTTCGCGGCCTGATCGGCGGTGGAGTTGAGCTGGACTGCCGCGACCCTCAAAGCGCATTCCCTCCCGCGGGCATCGCGCCCGCCGCCTCCGTGGGCGCTGGGCCCCCAGAAGAATAGATTGACTGGTCAGTCAACACCGCCAAGCATAACGCCCGTGAATGCGGGGACGGTCGGCGACCGGCATGACCCGGACGAGCGCATGAGGCTCTTCGACGGCTCGCGCCCGCTGAAGCGCTGGCGCTGGGTGGGCGTCTTCTGCGAGGAGCTGATGGCGTGCGCGGCGCTGGTGCGAATCGGCCCGGCCAGGCAGTCCTTCTGGGCGCTGCAGCTGCGCGGCGAGGCGGGGCTGCGCGAACGCACCCGGCTGCTGCCCCGCCGCGGCGAGGTCGAGCTCGTGCACGGCCGGGCGCCCGGCGAGGACGGCAGCTCCGGCGCGCCCGGACGGCTGCGGGTGCGCGACCGCGGCGTGGCGCTGGAGCTGGAGCTGGTCGAGGACGCGGGCTTCCAGGCGCTCTGCCCGAACGGGCGCTCGTGGGTGTGGACGCGCAAGCAGGCGGGCATCGCCGCCCGCGGCACGCTGGCGCTCGACGGCGAGCGCCCGCGCACGATCGAGGCGCTGGCGGTGATCGACGACACCGCCGGCTACCACGCGCGCGAGACCGAGTGGTGGTGGACCGCGGGGGTCGGCCTGGGGCCCGACGGCGGCGCCCTGGCGTGGAACCTGGTGAGCGGCGTCAACGACCCGCCCAGCGGCAGCGAGCGTGCGGTGTGGATCGCAGGGCGCCCGGCGGAGGCGGCGGCGGTGGCCGTCGCCTCGGATCTGTCGGCCGTCCGCTGTGAGGACGGCTCCGAGCTGCGCTTCAGCGCCGAGTCCGAGCGCAGCCGCCGGGACAACCTGCTGATCCTCTCCAGCGACTACCGCGCCCCCTTCGGCACCTTCTCGGGCACCCTGCCCGGCGCGATCCCGCTGGCGCACGGCCTCGGCGTGGTCGAGCACCACCGCGCGCGGTGGTAGCGGACGGCGGCCCCGTTCACGTCTCGCCGCGCGCGCGTTGGCGGCGCAGCTCGGCGATCAGCAGCTTGGAGTGCATCGAGCCGATCAGCTCGCGCAGCGGCTCGACGCCGGCGCCGACGATCTCCATCGCGCGCTCGACCTCGACCCCGCCGGCGAGGCGGCCGAGCAGCGCCCGCACCTCCTCCTCGACGAGCGGCTCGAGCGCCTTGCGGTAGCGCAGGGTGTCGTAGACGGTGAAGCCGAGCGTCTCGTCGTAGCCGCCCGCCCGGAAGCTCGCGATCGCCTCGATGATCTTCACGTCGTCCTTGTCGTAGCCGCGCTGGTTGGGCGTGAGCACGCCGATCTCGGCCAGGCGGTCGAGGACGTTGCGCGGCAGGCCGTAGCGCTCCTGGACGACCCGGCGCGAGACCCGGCTCTGGTCCTCGGCGCTCGCGAGCGCCCGCTCGAGGATGCGGTCCTCCAGCTCGATCAGCGCGCGCACGCGGTCGGGGTCCTCCTCGAGCGCGCCCTTGATCACCCGCAGCGGCATGAAGCGCTCCTCCTGCAGCCGCTTGATCAGCTCGATGCGCTCGACGTACTCGGGCGGGTAGTAGGCCATGTTGCGGCTGGTTCGGACGACGTCGCCGCCGCCGCCGAGCAGCCCCTCGCGCAGGTAGTAGCGGATCGTGCCCGGGCTCACGCCCGAGCGCTCGGCGAGCTCGCTCATCTTCAGCAGCGGACGCTCGCCGGCTTCTCCCCGCGCGCTCGCGGCAGTGGTCTTGGTGGAGGCCGCGGTAGCCACCGTCAACGCCGACTCATGCCCGCAGCGTCGTGTCCTGCTGGGTCTCGGCTGGGCCCGCCGCCGCGCCCGACTCGAGCAGCTCCGAGACCTCGGCCTCGGAGTAGCCGGCGGCCAGCAGCGCCGCCTCGGTGTGCTCGCCGAGCGTCGGACCGGCGAGGCGATCGTGCTCGCCGGGGGTGCGGGTGAGCTTGATCGGAACGCCGACCTGGCGCACGGGCGCGGCGACGCCCGGCTGGTGGAGCTCGACCACCATCTCCCGCGCGCGCACGAGCTCGGAGGAGAGCGCCTCATCGAGCTCGAGGACCGGCTCCAGGCAGCAGTCGTGCTCCTGCGCGAAGGCCTCCCATTCGGGCCGGCTACGGCCCTTGAAGATCTCCTGCACCTGCGCGTGGGCCTCGGAGCCCGGGCGCTCGAACTGCCTGACGACGAGGTCCTCGCGCCCGACGCCCCGGCACCACGCCTGCCAGAACTTGGGCTCGAGCGCCCCGAGCGTGACCCACCCGTCGGAGCACTCGTACGGCCGGTAGCAGACCAGCGACCCGGCCAGCGGCAGCTCGCCGCGGCGGGGGACGTTGCCGTCTGCGAAGTAGGCGCCGGCGACCATCGCCAGCCACGACAGCGCGCCGTCGGCCATCGAGACATCGACGATCTGGCCCTCGCCGGAACCGGGACGCCCGCCCCCGCCGTCGCGCTCGCGCAGGGCGGCCATGATCCCGAATGCGGCCATCAGCGCGCCACCGCCGAGATCGGCGATCTGCCCGGCCGCCTGGACCGGCTCGCCGCCGCTCTCGCCGGTGAGGCCCAGTAGGCCGATCAGGCCGAGGTAGTTCACGTCGTGCCCGGAGGCGTCGCGCTTGGGGCCGTCCTGGCCGTAGCCGGAGATCGCGCAGTACACGATCCCGGGGTTCTCCTCGCGCATCCGCTCGTAGCCGACGCCGAGGCGGTCGAGCACGCCCGGGCGGAAGGACTCGAGCACGACGTCGTATTCGCGCACGAGGCGCAGCAGCGCCTCGC
>DAINPC010000208.1:0-4144 GCA_036743695.1 Solirubrobacteraceae bacterium
TCGCCAAGCTGGCCGTAGTGCAGGACCCCCAGGGCGCGGTGTTCGCGCTCTACGCCGGCCAGCTCGAGCCCTAGCCGCCCGGCACGCGGGCTGCGAGCGCCCGGCGCTCGCCGCTCAGCTGTGCGAGCTGCTCCCCGTCCCGTTGCGTCGCTCGGCCATGTCCGCGCCGGTGGTCGTCGTCATCACCGCCGCGGCGTCGCCGCCGAGCACGCGCCGAACCAGCCCGGGGGCGAGGATCCGCAGCGCCGCCGCCAGCGCGTAGGGGCGCGGCACGTAGCGCTCGGGCTTGCGCCCGAGGCCCGCCTGCACGATCGCCTCGGCGGCCTTCTCGGGGGTCGAGACGGCCCAGCGCGTCCAGGGCTTCTCCGTCAGCTCGGACTGCGGGAAGCCCTCCGTGGAGATGAACCCGGGGAGGACCAGCCCGACGTGCACGCCGTTGGCGCGCTCCTCCGCCCACAGCGAGTCCGACCAGCCGGCGAGCGCGGACTTGGAGGCGCTGTAGGCGCCAGTGCCGGCGCGCGCCACCCGCCCGGCGGTGGAGGCGACGTTGACGATCGCGCTGGGCGCGCTCGATCGCAGCAGCGCGAGCAGCGCCTCGGTGAGCCGCACCTGGGCGTCGAAGTTGATGGCCATGGTGCGCCTGACGTTCTCATAGCCGCCGTCTGCGAAGCGCGCGCGCCAGGACGCTCCGGCGTTGTTGACCAGCAGGTCCAGGCGCCCGTGGCGCTCGGTGACGTGGTCGCGGATGCGCGCGGGCGCGTCCTCGTCCACGAGGTCAACGGCCACCCAGCTCACCCGCTGCTCGCCCAGCGATGCGGCCAGTGCACGCAGGCGCTCCTCGCGCCTGGCGATGAGCACCAGCTCCGCCGACGGCTCGCGCGCGAGCCGTCGGGCGGTCGCCTCGCCGATCCCGCTGGAGGCGCCGGTGACGAGCATCACGCGCGATCGAGGGGGTGCGGGGGCTGGCTCTGCCATGGGCTTCCTCGCTGTCGTGGTGGGGCCCGGGGGTGGGTGGGACGCCGGCCGGTTAGCCTGTCAGATCGGCAACTCGATGAGCTCGCCCGCCCCCAGCGACGCCGACCGCGTCCCCACCGCCGATCAGGGATCGGCCCGCAAGCGCCAAGCGCTGGAGCTGTTCCACGGCCTGCCGCGCCATTACGACGCGCTGTCGGCGGCGCTCAGCTTCTGGCAGGACCCGCGGTGGCGGCGCGCGCTGGTGAGCGCAGCGGCGCCACAGTCGGGCGACCGCGTGCTGGACGTGGCCACGGGCACGGGGATGGTGGCCGCGGAGCTGCTCGACCGCTGCGACTGCTCGGTGGTGGGCATCGATCAGAGCGCCGCCATGCTGGCGGCGGCGCGCGCGCGCTTCGCCGTGCGCAGCGCCGCCCGCGTGGAGCTGATCGAGGGCCAGGCCGAGGCGCTGCCGTTCGGAGATGAGAGCTTCGACGTGCTGACCTTCACCTACCTGCTGCGCTACGTGGATGACCCGGCGCAGACCGTGCGCGAGCTGGCACGCGTGCTGCGCCCCGGCGGGCGCATCGCGTCACTGGAGTTCGGCGTGCCGCCGCTGGCGCCGGCGCGCGCGGCGTGGCGCCTGTACACCGCGATCGGGCTGCCCACGCTGGGGCGGCTGGCCTCGCGCGAATGGGCCGAGGTGGGGCGCTTCCTGGGGCCGAGCATCCGCGGCTTCTACGAGCGCCACCCGGTCGAGCGGATCGTCGGCTACTGGCAGCAGGCCGGACTCCACGAAGTCGAGGCTCGCCGCATGAGCCTCGGCGGCGGGATCGTCATGAGCGCGACCAAGCGACCCGCCAGCCCCGCCGCGGCGAGCGCGAACGGCAAGCACAGCGAGTCCTGAGGGCACCGATGGAAGCCAACCCGCAGCGGCCGGCGTTCTATGCAATCGGGCGCGGTCGCCTGGGCGATGTGCTGACGCTGCTGCACCCTCCCTACACGATCTGGCACCTCAGCTACTTCGCGCTGGGCGCTGCGGCCGCCCCGCATCTGCACGTCGATCGCCTGCTGTGGGGGCTCGCCGCGTTCGCCCTGGCGGTGGGCGTGGCCGCGCACGCACTCGACGAGCTGCATGACCGGCCGCTGCGCACGGGCCTCAGCGACGGCACGCTGCGGGCGCTGGCGGCGGTCAGCCTGCTGGGCGCGCTGGCGATCGGAGTCGGGGGGGTGCTGAGCGTCTCGCCGTGGCTGGCGCCGTTCGTCCTCGCCGGGGGCCTGTTCCTGCCCGCCTACAACCTCGAGCTGGCGGGCGGGCGCTTTCACAGCGACATCTGGTTCGCCGCCGGCTGGGGCGCGTTCCCGGCCTTCACGGGGTACTTCGTGAATGCCGAGAAGGTTGCGCTGCCGGGCGTGCTGATCGCCCTCGGCTGCCTGGCGATGAGCGTCGCCCAGCGACGGCTGAGCTCTCCGGCCCGCGAGCTGCGCCGTTGCACGCTGGCGGTCAGCGGAACGCGGACGCTGCCGGACGGCAGCAGTGAGCCACTGTCGCTCGCGGGCCTGCTGGCGCCCCTCGACGGCGCGCTGGCGGCGCTGTCGCTGGCGGTGGCCGTGACCGCGTGCGCGCTCCTCGCGGCGCGCCTCTGAGTCGGCGCGGGCGCCTAGCGATCGAGCAGGTGCGCGCCCGGACCGGGGCGAACCTGGCGCGCCTCGGCGGGCGGCCGCGCGTCGGGGGCGAACAGGCCGAGGACGCTGCCGCCGAAGCCGCCACCCACCATGCGCGCGCCGGCCGTCCCGGCGCGGCGCAGGCGCTCGACCGCGGTCTCCACCGCAGGCGTGGAGACCTCGTAGCGGTCGCGCAGGCTCTCGTGGGAGGCGTCCAGCAGCTCCCCCACGCCCGCCAGATCGCCCTCGCGCAGCGCCTCCACGGCTTCGCGCACGCGACGGTTCTCGCCGAGCACGTGGCTGGCGCGACGCTCCAGCGGCCGGGGCAGCTCGGCGACGGCCTCGGCGGATGCCTGGCGCAGCGACTGCACCCCCAGCAGCTCGCAGGCGGTGGCGCACTCGGCGCGGCGCTCGTTGTAGCCGGAGTTGGCGTGGGCGTGGCGCTCGCCGGAGTCGAGGATCACCAGCTGCCAGCCGTTCAGCGCCAGCGGCACGGGCTCGATCTCCAGCGTGCTGAAGTCGATGCACAGCGCCGTGTCGGGCGCGCCGTATAGCGAGGCGAGCTGGTCGAGCAGGCCCGTGTGGGCGCCCACCCAGTCGTTCTCCACGCGCGCGCACAGGCGCGCGATCTGCATCCGGTCGAGGATCGCGCGCCTCCCGTCCGGGCCGCCCGAGCAGAGCTCGGTCAGCGCCAGGCACAGGGCGACCTCGAGCGCCGCGGAGGAGGACAGCCCGGCGCCCCGGGGCACGTCGCCGCTGATCTGAAGGCGCGCGCCGATCAGCGGCTGCCCGGCGCGGGCGAGCTCGGCGACGGTTCCCCGCACGAAGGCCTGCCAGCCGCGCGCTGGCAGGGGCGCCTCCAGCGCGAAGTCGTCGCGCTCGTCCAGGTCGCAGGCGTGCGCCTCGACGCGCCGTGCGGCGATCGCCTCGGCGTGCACGGTGACCCCCTCGGCGATGGCGAACGGCAGCGCCAGCCCCTGGTTGTAGTCGGTGTGCTCTCCGATCAGGTTGACGCGGCCCGGGGCGAACGCGCCGCTGCGCTCACGCGGCACGGGCGAGCGCCTCGCGCAGCTCGGCTGCGGACTCCTCGGGCAGCACGTCGGAGATGAACGTGCCCGCGCCCTGCTCGGATCCGGCGAGGTACTTGAGCTTCTCGGCGGTGCGCAGCGGTGGGTAGAACTCGACGTGCAGGTGTCCGCCGCCCGCGACCGCGCTCGGGGCGAGCGTCGTGGTCGGCGCCTGGTGGACGACCATCACGTAGGGAAACGGTCGCTCGAACAGAGCGTCATACCCGCGCGCGAGCGTTTGCAGGCCGTCGGCGAGCATCCGCAGCTCCCCGGGCGCGCAGTCCAGCAGGCTCGGGCGATGCTTGCGCATCGTCACATGCGCTTCATAGGGCCAGCGCGCCGCATACGGGACGTAGGCGACGACGCCCTCGTTCTCGTAGACGACTCGCTGTTGCACCGCGAGCTCCCGGTGCAACAGCGCGCACGGCGCGCAGCCACCGAGACGCTCGTCGGCCGCGAGC
>DAINPC010000209.1:0-4134 GCA_036743695.1 Solirubrobacteraceae bacterium
CCTCACGGCCTCGTAGACCCAGCTCGTCCTGACGTTGAGATACCAAGCGGCCTGATCTGGGCGAAGCAGCCGATCCTGCTGTAGCGGAGCCTCTGTTGTTGGTGTTCTTGCTTCCATGCGGATATAGACCCCAACGCGGCCGAACCGGCCAACGGATTTCTCCGTCGAACGCTCGGGCCGCCTCACGACCTGGCGTGCCAGGGGGGCCGAGGGAGACGCCCCGGAAGAAGCCCCGGCGACCGCCGGACGACCGCTGGGGAACGATGCAGGGAACGATGCCCTGCCGTCGCAACCTCGTGATAGGCTTGCTTTTGCTGCGTTTGCAGGTGTTTTGGAAGTGGGCCCGGCGGGACTCGAACCCGCGGCCTACCGATTATGAGTCGGCAGCTCTAACCAACTGAGCTACGGGCCCTCCACGCGCCTTGGCCCGCGGGCCTCCGCGCGCGTGGCAGACGCTACCAGCGAGATGTGGAATGCTCCCGCCGGCCATCCTGGCTTCAGGGCGCCGGCTTCCAGTCGGCTCAACAACGGGGAGGGACCCGCAGATGTCAGCAACGCGTGCAGCCATCGTCACCGGAGCATCCAGCGGCATCGGGCTGGCCATCGCCAGAGTGCTCGGCCAGGAGGGCTTCGCCCTTACGGTGTCCGCCCGCAGGCCCGAGAAGCTGGACGGCGCCGCGAAGGGGCTCCTGGCAGACGGATTCAACGTGCAGGCCGTGGCAGCCAACGTCTCCGACGAGGATGACATCAAGCGGGTGGTCGCCGCCCACCGTGAGCGCTACGGGCGCCTGGACGTGCTCGTCAACAACGCCGGCGTGGGCGTCGGCGCCACCGTCGCCGACATCGAGACCAAGCGGCTGGACATGCAGCTCGACATCAATCTGCGCTCCATCATCATCTTCTACCGCGAGTGCATGTCACTGCTGCGGGAGGCCGCCAGCGAGCACAAGAACGCGCTCGTGGTCAACACCTCCTCCATCTCCGGCAAGCACGGCGAGGCCTGGCTGTCCGTCTACTCCGCCGCCAAGCACGGCGTCGTGGGCTGGACTGAAGCCATGAACAAGGAGCTCGGCGCCGAGGGCATCAAGTCCACCGCCCTGTGCCCCGCCTTCGTCGACACGCCCATGACCGACTTCGTCAAGGAGCACGTGCCCGCCGAGGAGATGATCCGCCCGGAGGACATCGCCGAGTCGGTGCGCTTCCTGCTGCGCGTCTCCCCCTCCTGCGTCGTGCCCGAGATGATGTTCGTCCGCCCCGGCGAGGCTCTGTAGCGGGGCTCGCCTCCCCGCTACTGCTCGCTCAGTCCCGCCACGAGACCGACGGCGGCGGCGGTGGGCACCCTGCGGTCCCCTGCGCCGGCCCCCCTCCCAAGGAACCGAAGCGCCCGCGCGCTGCCCAGGCGCCCTGCGCGGATCTCGCCCGCCGGATCCGCCGTCCGCGCCAGCGCGTCGCGCTCCCGCTCGCTGCGGCCGCGCAGCTCCCTGTGCTGCTCGATCGCGCGCGCCAGGTCCGTGTCGCCCTCGCGCATCAGGCTGTCCTCCAGGAGGTTCACCAGGATGTCCAGCTCGCGCCGCGTCGCGCGCCGCGCCTTGCCCGCCGCTCTCGTGAAGCGATCCCAAGACTTGGCAAACGACAGGAAGTCCGTGCGCCCGCCGCAGCGATGCGCAGCCAGCATCGGGCACACGCCGCCCTCCTCGTCCACGTACGCGCCCACGATGATGCGCTCGTTGCTGCTCAGCCCCTCCAGCATCGCTTCGCGCGTGGCAACCGGCAGACAGTCAATCGTCAGACGAAGACCGTCAATCCGCTGCGTGCTGTGGCCAGGTCGTTTTCGCATAGGCTGTGCCGCGCCGCAAGCGCTCCTCGCCCGCGGCCGACCGATCGGCGACACCGCCGCCACCGGCGGCAATGGGCCAGCAGCCAGCCTAGGCCACGCCTTCTCCACAGGCAACAAATCCCCTCCCGCTGAAAGGAAACTTGCACATGAAGCTCGGCGTGCACATCGGATACTGGGGCCTTGGCCTCTCCTCGGAGGATCAGCTGAGCATCGTCCAGGAGGCCGAGCGCCTCGGGTATGACTCCGTGTGGGCCGCTGAGGCCTACGGCTCCGACACGGCCACCGTGCTCGGCTGGCTCGCCGGGCAGACCAGCAAGATCCGCCTCGGCTCGGGCATCTTCCAGATGCCCGGCCGCTCGCCCGCCATGACCGCCATGACTGCCGCCACGATCGATCAGCTCTCAGACGGTCGCATGATCTGCGGTATCGGCTCCTCCGGGCCACAGGTCGCCGAGGGCTGGCACGGCCAGCGCTTCGCCAAGCAGCTGCAGCGCACACGCGAGTACGTCGCCGTGATGCGGATGGCGCTGGCACGCGAACGCGTGGAGTTCCACGGGGAGACGCTCGAGCTGCCGCTGCCCGACGGACCCGGCAAGGCGCTCAAGCTGACCATCTCCCCCGTGCAGGAGCGCATCCCCATCTACCTCGCCGCCATCGGCCCCAAGAACACCGCGCTGGCGGGCGAGATCGCCGACGGGTGGATCCCCACCCTGTTCTCCCCCGAGCACGTCTCCGAGCTACGCCCGCTGCTGCAGGAAGGCGCCGATCGATCAGGCAAATCGCTCGAGGACTTCGACATCGCCCCAACGGTCAGCCTGTGCATCACCGACGACCTCCAGGGCGCCCGCAACACCATGCGGCCGTTCATCGCCCTCTACGTCGGGGGCATGGGCTCGCGCAAGCAGAACTTCTACAACCAGCTCGTGCAGCGCTACGGCTACGAGGCCGAGGCCCAGACCATCCAGGACCTCTACCTGGAAGGCAAGCGCGAGGAGGCCATGGCCGCCATCCCCGACGCGCTCATCGACACCGTCTCGCTGTGCGGGCCAAAGGATGTCGTGCGCGAGCGCCTCGCCGTCTACCGCGACGCCGGCGTCGGCACGCTCGGGGTCACACCCACCGCGTTCACCGCCGCCGAGCGCCTTGAGCAGCTGCGGCTGCTCGCCGAGCTGGCCGCCAGCTAGACCGTGAAGGTGCTGCTGGGCGCCTTCGGCGACCCCGGCCACGCGTTCCCCATGATCGCCCTGGGCCGCGCGCTGGCGGCCCGAGGCCACGACGTCACGCTGCAGACCTGGACGCGCTGGCAGCAGCACGTCCAGGCCGAGGGCATCGCCTTCGCGCCCGCCCCCGAGTATCAGGTCTTTCCCTCCGGCCCCGAGCCCCTCGACTTCTACGAGGCCGTCGTACACGCCACCAGGGACACCGTCCCGCTCGTGCGCCAGCTGCAGCCCGACGTCGTCGTCGCCGACATCCTCACGCTCGCCCCCGCGCTCGCCGCCGAGCTGGGCGGCATCCCCTATGCAACCCTCATCCCCCACGTCTACCCGCACGGCGAGCCGCACTTCCCCGTCTACTCGCTCGGAGCGCGCCTGCCGCGCAGCAGCTTCGGGCGGGCGCTGTGGCGTCGCGGGCAAGCACAGGTCAACCGCGGCCTTCAGCTCGGTCGCGTCGAGCTCAACAGCACCCGCGCGCAGCTGAACCTGCCGCCGCTAGAGCACGTCCACGGCGGCATCAGCCGCCAGCTCGCGCTCGTCGGCACCTTCCCCCAGCTGGAGTATCCGCGCGCCTGGCCCGCCAACGTGCATGTCGTCGGCCCGCTCATGTGGGAGCCGCCCGCCGCCGAGGTCCAGCTGCCGCCCGGCGACGCGCCGCTCGTGCTCATCGCCCCCTCCACCGCGCAGGACCCCAACCAGCGAATGCTCGTCGCCGCCCTGAAGGGGCTCGCCCACGCCGACGTTCGCGTCCTCGCAACCTGGAACCGGCGCCTGCCGCCCCGCCCGCTGCCCGTTCCCGCCAACGCCCGCGTGGTCGACTGGGTCTCCTACTCGCGCACCATGCCCGCCTGCAGCGTCGTCGTCTGCCACGGCGGGCACGGCACCCTCGCGCGCGCCCTCTCATCCGGCTGCGCCGTCGTCGCCTGCCCCGCCGTCGGGGACATGAACGAGAACGCCGCGCGCCTGGACTGGGCCGGAGCCGGCGTGCGGGTTCCCAGGCGCTTCGTCTCCCCGCGACCCATACGCCTGGCCGTCGAACGGGCGCTCAGCGAGCCCTCCATCCGCGCTCGGGCGCGCGAGATC